>NZ_CP015247.1:0-137500 GCF_001891125.1 Leuconostoc suionicum
TTATCCACATATCCACAAGTTGTGAACTTACCCCTGTGGATAATGTTTATAAACAGCCCCAATTATTGTCCTTTCGCCCTTTTACTTGTGTATAACAATGTTCATTTGTGGATAACCCACACATTTGTTCGTCTTAATATCAACACCCCCGCTTTTTCATTGTCCACAACTGTTGATATTCTCTAAAGTTGTCGTTTGCCTGTGGAAAACTATTTTTCTTATTGTTATAATTATCTTTGCTACTTCTTCTATATTAGAAAAGTCGTCGGTTCAATCCATAATCTGCGTTAAATACTATCAACGTAAGATCGTCATTTCATGCTGACTTGAACCATATTTAGGAGAGATAATCGTGACAAAACCAATAACCAAAGAAGAATTATGGTCAAAAGTGCAAGCCGAATTTTTTACCAAGCTCGGTCGTGTTACTTTTTCCACCTATATAGAACCGCTAAAACCGCTGACTCTAGAGGATACCAGTTTAACATTAGCAGTACCAAGTGATATGGCGCAAGATATAATTGATCAATGGGATAGTGAGTACTCCATGGACTTTGTACAATTTGCCATGTCAATTGCTGATGGTTTTATTAAACCCGACTTGCAAGTGGCCGAAGCAAAGCCTAACACCATACCAACTTTTTCAGATAATTTATCATTTACGCGCGAATCTGACTTAAATCCAGATTTTACTTTTGAAAAATTTGTTATTGGCTCAGGAAACGAGAATGCCTATGCTGTCGCGCGTGCAGTTGCTGATGAACCTGGACAAGTATACAATCCTTATTTAATTTATGGTGGAGTTGGTCTAGGCAAAACACATTTGATGCAAGCTATTGGCAATGCGTATGCTGTGTCGACGCCAAGCGCACACATTAAATACGCTACAGCTGAAGATTTTTTGAACGATTTTACTGAATCCTTACGCGCAGGGGATGGTGCTACAGCAGCTTTTAAGCAAGAATATCGTTCTGTTGACCTCTTACTTGTTGATGATATCCAATTCTGGTCTGGAAAAGAAAAAGTTCAAGAAGAATTTTTCAATACTTTTAACGTTTTAACTAAAAATGGTAAACAAATCGTTATGACTTCAGATAAATTACCAACAGAAATTGTTGATCTACAAACACGATTAACATCACGTTTTGAAGCCGGCATTATGATGGATATTCAAAAACCTGATTTACCAACAAGAGTAGCTATTCTACAAAATTTGTCTGAATCTGATGGCTTAGATATTCCTAACGATGTATTAGAATTAATTGCCGAAAAAATTGATTCCAATGTGCGTAGCTTAGAAGGGGCGTTCCATAAGTTTGAAGCCAGCTTGCGATACATGAATAAGCCGGCTACAAAGGAAACAGCTCAACAAATATTAGGTGATTTAAATATTAATCAAGGCTTCAAGATCACTGTTGAGCGCATTCAACAGGTTGTGGCAGATTATTATATGCAAACTATTGATGATCTTAAAAGTTCAAGCCGCAAAAAAGATCTTGTCACTGCACGGCATGTTGCTATGTATCTAACGAGAACGCTAACAAATGAAAGTTTGCCTGACATTGGCCGTTCATTTGGTGGGCGAGATCATTCTTCGGTATTACATGCCACAACCAAAATAACTGAAAAATCAGAGAGCGATCCGCGTACAAAAGAAATGTTGGACGCCCTAACTGATGAAATTAAACATGGCAAATAACTCTAAGCATTGCTCATAAAAACATATGTTTATAAGGTTGTAAAAATAGGGTAGTTACCAACAGCGTTGTGAACAACTACTTATAAACGTTCTGTTAGTCACAGGGGACTTTTCCACAACATCAACACCCCTTATTATTACTACTACTTATTTTTTATATAATTATTAATATAACTATCACTTATTTGCTCAATTTAAAAAGGAGTAACATCATGCAATTTACAATTAACCGTTCAGCCTTTATTAAAGCCCTCAATGATGTATCACGTGCTATCTCATCACGAACAACTATTCCAATTTTGACTAATATCAAATTAGTTTTAAATGATGAAGAATTAGTCCTTACTGGTTCAAATGCAGATATTTCTATTGAAACAACTGTGCCACAATCAGATACCAGTGCCCAATTAATTATTACAACTCCTGGTGGTATTACCTTACCGGCAACTTTCTTTATTAATATTGTTAAGCGTCTTCCTGATGATGCAATGACTCTTAATGTTGAGGGCTTACGAGCTACTATTACATCCGGTGCCTCATCATTTACAATTAATGGACAAGACGTACAAAACTACCCACAATTGCCAGAAATGGATGATGTGCAAAGCTTGAGCGTTTCTGCTGCGCAACTTGTTGATATTATTTCGCAAACAAAAATTTCAGCTTCTACACAAGAAAGTCGACCAATTTTAACTGGGATACATCTACAATTGACAGGAAATAGCGTGAAGGCAGTTACGACTGATTCTCATCGCTTATCTCAACGTATCGTTCAGCTAACAGGAACTGATGCCAACAATGTTGATGCAAATGTTATTATTCCAGCAAAATCTTTTAATGAATTACAAGCATTACTCGAGGGACAAGATCGTGTGGAAATCAAGTTTTCTACCAATCAAGCGGTGTTTGATTTAGGACATACAACATTTTATTCACATTTACTGGAAGGAAACTATCCTGAGACAGATCGTTTGATTCCCACGGAGAGCACGACACAAATCACAATTGAGGCAAGCTCGTTACTGGGTGCAATTGATCGAGCAAGTTTGCTGAGTCACGAAAGTCGCAATAACGTTGTTCAATTGTCATTAAAAGCAGGGCGTGCAGTGTTAACCGGTACATCTCAAGAAGTTGGACAGGTAACCGAAAAGTTGAATGCCAATAGCATTGAAGGGGAAGACTTAGATATCTCTTTCAATCCGGATTACGTTCGTGATGCTTTGCGTATTTTTAATGGCAAGCGTGTAGATGTTAAATTTACAAGTAATTTACGTCCGTTTACTTTGACACCTGAAGGAGAGACGGATAACAAACAATTACAACTCATAACACCAGTACGCACATTTTAATTTGTTCAAATACTTGAAAATAAACCCGTTTAGACAAAAATAAACAAAATACACTAATGAGGCCTAAAATTGCTTACACACAATTTTAGGCCTCGTTTTTGAGCTTTTAGGGTTTAAAAATGGTATAATACTATAGTAACTACCGTGACCATTAACTCACAAAGAGAAAGCGATATATGACAACCAGCGTACGTATCACAACTGAATACATTACTTTGACACAATTATTAAAAGAAGAGAACATTATTTCATCAGGCGGCCAAGCCAAATATTATTTAATGGATTTTCCGGTGCTACTCAACGGAGAAACAGAAAATCGTCGCGGTAAAAAGTTATACGATCATGATGAGATTGTTATTGACGGCGAAACGTACGTAATTGAATTAGCAGAGAATGCTGAAGAGTTGATAGCAGAAGCTGAGATACAAAGAGCTGAACGTGCTATGAACGCTAAAAAAACCGTCCGTGATGATCGTATTAAGGCACAAAAGGCAGCTGCAGCCAAAGCCCGTAAGGAAGCTAGATTTGCTGAATTACGCAAAAAAAATCGTACTCGTGCTGGTGGATTTGGTCGCTCGACAAACAAACCTAAAGGACCCGGTTCGTGGAACTCGAATCGTTAAAGCTCGATCATTATCGTAATTATTCAGATTTAACGCTGGAATTCAGCTCGGGTGTGAATGTTTTTCTTGGTGAAAATGCGCAAGGGAAAACAAACTTATTAGAAAGTATTTATGTATTGGCACTTGCAAGGTCACATAGAACCAGTAGTGACAAAGACTTGGTCCAGTGGCAAGCAAAAGAAGCAACTATTAGTGGCCGGGTTAAACGTTCTATTAGTGAGACCCCGCTGTCGCTCCATTTTTCTAATAAGGGTAAAAAAGCACGGGTTAATCATCTTGAACAATCAAAGCTGTCGCATTATATCGGGCAACTCAATGTCATTTTGTTTGCACCAGAAGATCTTGAGCTGGTTAAAGGTTCACCAAGCGTACGTCGCCGTTTTATTGACATGGAGTTTGGCCAAATGAACCCCTTGTATTTGTATAATACGACACAATACAAGCGGATTTTAAAAGAAAGAAATGCTTATCTTAAGCGTTTGCAACTTAAACAGACAACAGACACAGTATTCTTGGATGTATTGAGTGAACAATTGATTGATGTAGGTTCACAGATTTTAATTGCACGTCAAGAATTTTTGAACAAATTAGAATTGGCTGCACAACCAATTCACGCTGAAATATCTGATCAGCGTGAAGCTTTGAAATTACGTTACATGAGTTCGGTTGATTTTACTTCAGATGCTAGTCTTGAAGAGGTAAAATCGGTATTCGCTGATGCATTGTCACGTCAGCGTTCACGTGAAATTATACAAGGATCGACAATGGTTGGTCCTCATCGCGACGAATTACAATTTGATGTTAATGGGAATAATGTTGCTGTTTTTGGCTCACAAGGGCAGCAGCGAACAACGGCGTTGGCTATTAAATTAGCCGAAATTGATTTAATGCAACAAGAAACTGGTGAGTATCCAGTATTGCTTCTCGATGATGTACTTAGTGAACTTGATGCCAGTCGGCAGACACATTTATTATTGGCAATTCAAGATAAGGTGCAAACATTTATCACTGCACCAACACTCAGCGATATTGCACGGCAACTCATTCGAAAACCACGTGTGTTTCATGTGAAACAAGGAGTGATTACACTCGAAAACGACACATAGGTTAAATCAATGAATTGATTTTGCTATGTGATGATAATAGATAGTACATAAAGGATACAAAATGGCAGAAAATAACGAAAATAAAGATCAAGAATTAGAATCAGTTGATGATATCATTACTGATGACGAAGAAATTCGACACGCTAGCACGGTTGATGCGAATGCCGGTGATTATAATGCTGATCAAATTCAAGTATTGGAAGGCTTAGAGGCTGTTCGTAAGCGTCCCGGAATGTATATAGGAACGACTACAGCCCAGGGTTTGCATCATTTGGTGTGGGAGATTGTCGACAATGGTATTGATGAAGCGTTGGCAGGATTTGCTTCCCACATAACGGTAACAATTGAAAAAGATAATTCAATTACTGTAACAGACGATGGACGAGGTATTCCAGTTGATATCCAAACAAAAACAGGTAAGCCCGCGCTAGAGACTGTGTTCACCGTGCTTCACGCTGGTGGAAAGTTTGGCGGCGGCGGGTATAAAGTCTCTGGTGGATTACATGGTGTTGGTGCTTCTGTTGTTAATGCGTTGTCAACAGACTTAGATGTTAAAGTGGTTCGTAATAATAAAGTTTACTATATGGACTTCAAAGTTGGTCGTGTTCACACAACTATGAGAACCTTAGACGAGAAACCAACGATTGAACGCGGTACAATTGTTCACTTTAAACCTGATGCTGATATTTTTCGCGAGACAACAACTTATAATTACAAAACCTTGTTGACACGTGTGCGCGAATTGGCCTTTTTAAATAAAGGATTGCGTATTTCGATTGCTGACAAGCGTTTAGAAGAACCAATCAAAGAAAGCTTCCATTTTGAAGGTGGTATTAAAGAATATGTTCAATACCTAAACGAAGATAAGCAAGTTATTTTTCCTGAACCGGTTTATGTTGAGGGCGAGGAAAATGGAATCGTCGTTGAAGCTGCTTTACAATATACAACTGACATAAAAGACAGTTTGCGTACTTTTGCAAACAATATTAATACTTATGAAGGCGGAACACATGAAACCGGCTTTAAAACAGCATTGACACGTGTGATTAATGATTACGCACGTAAAAATGGTCAAATTAAAGATGGTGCGGAAAGCTTGACTGGTGAAGATGTTCGTGAAGGAATGACAGCGATTGTTTCTATTAAGCATCCAGATCCACAGTTTGAAGGACAAACGAAGACGAAATTGGGCAATTCTGATGCGCGTCAAGCCACAGATCGCATGTTCTCAGAAACATTTAGTCGTTTCATGATGGAAAACCCAAATGTTGCTAAACAGATTGTTGAAAAAGGTGTCTTGGCTCAAAAAGCACGTTTAGCGGCTAAGCGTGCTCGCGAAATGACACGTAAACAATCTGGTTTGGAAATTGGTAATCTACCCGGAAAGCTGGCGGATAACACATCAAACGACCCTGCCATTTCAGAATTGTTCATCGTTGAGGGTGACTCTGCCGGTGGTTCTGCTAAGCAAGGACGAAACCGTGTAACACAAGCTATTTTGCCGATTCGTGGTAAAATTTTGAATGTTGGGAAAGCTTCCCTGGAACGTGTTTTGGCTAACGAAGAAATTCGCTCGCTCTTCACAGCTATGGGAACTGGCTTTGGGGATGATTTTAATGTTGAAAAAGCTAACTATCATAAAGTTATTATTATGACTGATGCGGATGTTGATGGCGCACATATTCGTACGTTACTTTTGACATTATTCTATCGCTATATGCGACCTTTGGTTGATGCTGGCTATATTTATATTGCTCAGCCACCTTTGTATGGCGTTGCTTTAGGCAACAACAAATCAATGACTTACTTGGATTCTGATGAAGAACTTGAGTCATATTTGTCGCAATTGCCATCCAATGTTAAGCCAAAAGTGCAACGATACAAGGGACTTGGAGAAATGGATTATGACCAATTAGCTGATACGACCATGGATGCTCAGAACCGTCGTCTATTACGTGTTGATCCAGCTGATGCTGAAGAAGCTGAGGCAGTTATTGACATGTTGATGGGTGGCGACGTGCCTCCACGTCGAAAGTTTATTGAAGATAATGCAGTCTTTGTTGAAAATTTGGATATTTAATCCAAGTGTGTTTAGCATTGAAATTAAAAACACAATATAAAAGTCATAAAATATTTGCGAGGAGTAAATAAGTAATGTCTGAGTTAAACGACAGCCGTATTAAAAATGCGAATTTGTCAGAACAAATGAAAACGTCATTCTTGTCATATGCCATGTCTGTTATTGTGGCACGTGCACTGCCAGATGTGCGCGATGGCATGAAGCCGGTACATCGCCGAATTCTGTATTCAATGATTGAACAGGGGAATACACCAGATAAGCCACACAAAAAATCGGCTCGTATTGTTGGAGATGTGATGGGTAAATACCATCCCCACGGAGATTCTGCAATTTATGAGTCAATGGTCCGGATGGCACAACCTTTTTCGTACCGACACATGTTAATTGACGGTCACGGAAACTTTGGTTCTGTCGATGGCGATGGTGCTGCTGCTATGCGGTATACGGAAGCTCGCTTGAGTAAAGTCGCCATGGAAATGGTTCGGGATTTAAATAAAGATACAGTTAATTTTATTCCCAACTATGATGGTGAGGAACGCGAACCGGAAGTATTACCAGCACGTTTCCCAAATTTGTTGGTTAACGGGGCTACTGGAATTGCCGTTGGGATGACAACGAACATTCCAACGCATAACCTTGCTGAAGTGATTTCTGCGCTTCATATTCTGATGAATAATCCAGAAGCTACCACAGCCGACCTTATGGAAGCATTACCTGGACCCGATTTTCCCACCGGTGGTATTGTTATGGGAAAGTCAGGTATCCGTCGTGCATATGAAACTGGGCGCGGCACTGTAACTGTACGTGCAAAAGTAGATATTGAACAACTTAAATCAGGCAAAGAGCAGATTGTTGTAACTGAGCTACCTTATGCCGTTAACAAGGCGCGTTTAATTGAGCGTATATCAGAATTAGCGCGGGACAAAAAGATAGAAGGTATCACAGGAATTCGCGATGAATCTGATCGTGAAGGCTTGCGAGTTTCTATTGATGTTCGTCGCGACGCTTCGGCAAGTGTCATTTTAAATAATCTATATAAGCAAACATTATTGCAGACTAGTTTTAGCTTTAATATGTTGGCGATTGATCACGGTGCGCCAAAGACAATGAGTTTGAAAGAGATACTTGTTGCTTATCTGGCACATCAACGTGAAGTTATCCGTCGTCGTACAGTATTTGAATTACAAAAGGCACAAGCGCGCGCACACATTTTAGAAGGTTTACGCATTGCGCTTGATCATATAGACGAAATCATCACAATTATTCGTTCGTCAAAGACATCTGAGGAAGCTAAAACTCGTTTAATTAATGGTTATGCTTTGTCTGATAAACAAGCACAAGCTATCCTGGACATGCGTTTGGTTCGTTTGACTGGCTTGGAACGTGACAAGATTGAAGAAGAATATCAAAAACTTGTTACTCTGATTGCTGATTTGAAAGATATTTTGGCGCATGAAGAACGTGTTGATGAAATTATTTATAATGAGCTACTAGAAATCCAAACAAAGTTTGGTGACAAGCGTCGCACAGAATTGCAGGTTGGTGACGTTCTAAGTATTGAAGATGAAGATTTGATTGAAGAAGAAGATGTAATCGTAACATTGACTAACAGTGGTTACATCAAACGTGTTGCAACTGGAGAGTTCAAGGCACAAAATCGAGGTGGTCGTGGTGTTCAGGGTATGAATGTTCATGATGAGGATTTTGTTGACCAGATGATCTCCACATCAACGCATGATACTTTGTTGTTCTTTACTAATAAGGGTAAAGTCTACCGTATGAAAGGTTATGAAGTACCAGAATATGGTCGCCAAGCGAAGGGAATCCCAGTTGTTAACCTTTTGAATTTTGAAGGAAACGAAAAAATTCAAACCGTTATCAATGTTCGTGGAGAAGCCGGTGAAAGCGATGATTATCTATTCTTTGTAACTCGTTTGGGTGTTGTCAAGCGTACAGCGGTTAAGGAATTTGCAAATATTCGTACGAATGGATTAAAAGCCTTAACTTTGCATGATGATGATGAAGTACTATCTGTTCAAATTACGGATGGTACGCAAAATATTATTATCGCGACACATAATGGTTATTCAGTTAGTTTTGCTGAAAATGATGTACGTGTTATGGGACGTTCAGCTGCTGGGGTTCGTGGTATTCGCCTTCGCGAAGGGGATCTAGTGGTTGGTTCTGACGTGCTGGAAAAAGACCATAATGTTTTGATCATCACGGAAAAAGGCTACGGAAAGCAAACACCAGTGAGCGAATATCCAATCAAAGGTCGTGGCGGTAAAGGAATCAAAACGGCAAATATTACCGAGAAAAATGGTCCTCTTGCTGGAATGACTATTGTCAGTGGCCAAGAAGATATTATGGTTACGACGACACAAGGTGTAATGATTCGTTTTAATGTTGATTCTGTCAGTCAGACAGGACGTGCAACACTAGGTGTGCGTTTGATTCGCTTAGAAGGCAATGCTAAAGTGGCTACGTTAGCAAAAGTAGAACACGAGGAAGCGCTTGAAGATGTTTCACGTGAAACATCTGATAACGCACCGTTGGATGAGCAACAAATTGACCAAGTTTCAGAACTATTAGATCGTGCACAAGACGATACTGATAAATAACAAAAAATAAACCAACAGGACGTTAGCAGCCTGTTGGTTTATTTTTTTATAAAAGATAGAACAATTGAAAACTTGGTAGGAAACAAATAGTATAACAACTAATTTTCATAATGTTATAATACATTAAAATTAAGGAGTAGTGATTATGAGCATATACGATTATTTTGCAACCTTAGAAAACGGAGAAACTTATTCACTTAATAAGCTAGCCAATCATCCAGTAGTGATTGTTAATACTGCTACGAAGTGCGGCTATGCACCACAATTTGGTGAGTTAGAAAAATTATATAAAAAGTATAAAGATAAGGGACTAGTAATTTTAGGCTTTCCATCTAATCAATTCAAACAAGAGTTAGAAACTGCATCACAGGCAGCCCAAGCATGTCAGCTCACTTATGGTGTAACTTTCCCAATGCATCAACTAGTTGCCGTGAATGGTAAAAATACAGATCCTTTGTTTAAATATTTGAAAGAGAATTCAAAGGGGATGCTGGGTAGTAGCACAATCAAATGGAATTTCACAAAGTTTTTAGTGGATAAGGAGGGAAACGTCGTAAAACGCTATGCCCCAAAAACAGAACCCAAAGAGCTTGAAGAAGATATTGAAGCTGTTTTATGAGTGCCACGCATTCTGGTAAAAAACTTAAGCCCGTATTGTTGGTGTCTTAAATTGGATTAAATGATGTTGAAATTTACGTGTCACCGGCAACAGTGTACCATCTGTTAACTCAATTATTTTTTCTGACTTTAAATAATGCTTGATAAAGTCACGATTAATACAAAATGATGCATGAATTTGTATGAAATTTTCATGGCTTGAAGCAATAGTTTTGATTGTATTTCGAATTTTGCTTACACCATTCCTTGTGAAAACATTGATATAATGTGTACCCTTATTACTGGAGAAATAAGACAGGTGGTTGAGGTCGAATTGGACGAGGTGTGCACCATTGCGTATAGCAATCAAGTTAGGAGATTTTTTATCGTATCGTTCGAGCACTTGAGCAGCTGTGCAAATAGCAGAATTGAGTTGTTGTGCGAATACAGACTCAGGTTGTGATTTGTCAATAAAGTCTAGTGCACTGATGTGATGTTGAAATGTGTGCCATGATAATTCACAATGAGTTGTGACAATAATAATCGGTGAAATAATATCATTTTTGCGAATCAGTTGCGCAGTTTGAAGGCCTGCATAAATAACGCCTTTAATTTCAAGATCCAGTAAAATAATCTTCGGTGTTTTATCTTTTAGCACCGCAGATAATAAATTGGTTGGCGAAGTGAACGTGTGTATATGTTGTATATACTGTTTAATACGCTTTTGTTGTGTAAGGTTGTCTTCTAGCAGATAAATCATTGTGAAGTTCTCCGATAGTAAGCGTCTGCGTAAAATTCTGATTCATCAAAGTAGCATGCATTGAAATCGTAGGCATCCGCGTCATGTACTGTTCTACAAAGGTTAATCCAATACCAGAGTGGCCTGCTTTCGTTGAGAAACCGTTTTTGTTCATGTCTGAGAGGGCTACATTCTGATTAATGGTATTTGTAATACTGACAATGTGATAGTCATTATCTGACAAAATAGATAAAATGACCGTCCTTTCGAGGCTGTTTATTGCTCCCTCAATGGCGTTATCAAGCAAAATACCAATAGTTCGATAAAGATCTAGCGTTACAGTCATGTTGAACTTTTCTGCAATATCGACTTTAAAAAATAGACCACTATCAATGGCATACTGATTTTTGACAACGAGCAAACTACGTAAGTTTAAATCGGTGATCAATTGAAGATTTAAAGTTGGTGAAAGAGGTAAAGCACTAGTACTTTCTGATAAGAAAGAATGATAGACTTCTTCTATTTCACATAAATTTTTGGTATGAATTGCTAGCGCTAAACTGGCAAGTATGTTTTTATAGTCGTGTTGAAAATGTCTATAGGACGAACAAATTTGCTCCAGTTTCGTAACATATGTCTGTGTGGCACGACTTTCATATTCGTGTTGTATGCGTAATTGCTGAAAATAATTGCAGAGGGGGCAAATCATGATAACTAGTAAGAAAATAAATGTTAATCCAACTAACCAGATAGAATCCAAGAACATATTGATAGGTACCGTAATTGATAAATTCAGAGTAGGGTTCATTTTGAAAGTCTTTCGTTTGTATAATAAAAGAGGATTATGTAAATAAATTACAAATACTTTGCTAATCGTATAATACGAAATAAATTTTCGAAAAGCTTATTTTGAATTCATAGCGTCGTCAGTTTAATTGCTAATTAATCCATGAGTTTTAAAATTGGATATAATTAGGTTGAGAATTATATTTTTTTAATTCGGAAAGGAATTTGTGACAGCATATGTGGGCATTCTGCCGACTGTTTACGTGTGTTAGGTCATTATTTATAGAATGATTTTTTTCTTAAATGCAACTATGCAACCACAGAAATCAGGAATTGAGCATGCTCAATTAAAACGTGCCGATCTTTTTCGAGCGCATGGGGAACGGTTTAAAATTGTTCTTCGCGAATGGGATCCTCTTTTGCATGAAAATATAAAAGCAACCAGCTTAAAATCCTTCGAGGTGATTAACATGTTTGATTATTTTCAGGAAGCAACCGAGGTATCCAATCAGACGATAACAGTTGATAAACTGGATTTTGGTGTGGCTAACACGCATAGAGTTGAAGAGCTTAAAAAAAATCGTTATCTTATTTACGATATAAATCAACAGCTTATTGCTCGTGTTAATTACCGGACTGGTCAAAAGCAAGTGATATCTACTGAGTTGTTTGATGGCTTTGGTAATTTATATTGTGTTAATATGTATGATTCTCGAGGCTTTGTTTCTCTATCTCAATGGTACACACCCGATAATAAAATTGGTTCCGAAACATGGCAAAGTCCGGAAGGAAGAACGGTTTTAGAAGCATTTAACAAAATCAATAGTGATGGATCTGTTGAAAAAGTTTGTTGGCGGTTGATAAGTAGGGTAGGCGAAATCCATATTTTTGATACACTTGAGCAAGTAACCTTGCACTTCTTAAATTTGCTTAACGATGAGTACTGGTCAAAAAATGAACCGAATATTTTTATATTAGATCGTGCACATTTGGCTCAAACTGTATTGCCTTATTTGGATAAGCCGTCATACAATGTACTTTTTTTGCATAATTCTCATGCTAGTGATGCGAGCCATCCTGAAAAGGGCATATTAAATAATAATTATGAGTATAGTTTGTTTAATATTAACGTCTATGATGCTGTGGTTAGTGCTACGGAAAGGCAAACAAATGATATTCGCAGTCGATTCAAACCAACCACGAAACTATTTACAATTCCAGTTGGCGTCATACCAATGAAACAGTTACGACAGCGACGTGTGCCTATGGCAGAGCGAACATTTGGTAAAGTCGTGGCATTGGCACGTAAAGCACCAGAAAAACAACTTGATCAATTAGTAAAAGCGGTTGCGTATGCGCGACAGCAAGTGCCACAAATAACGCTTGATTTATATGGGTACAAGGATCCAACCAATAATTTTCTTGCTGAACGTTTGATTGAGTCAGCCATTAGAGAAAATAATTTAGAAAACATTGTGACATTGCATGATTATACTGATCAGGTTGCATTGGTCGAACAAGACGCGCAAGTGTTTGGTGTTACTTCAAGTATGGAAGGATTTAATTTATCCCTGATGGAAGCGTTGGGGCAGGGCGACATTGGGGTAACTTATGATGTCAACTATGGTCCAAATTCAATTATTGCTGATGGAAAAAATGGTTACATCGTGCCTCTGAATGATTATAAATCTATGGGTGAAGTGTTAATTCACATCTTCAAAAATCCACGTCTCATGCAACAAATCAGCGACACATCCTATGAAATGTCTTATCGATATAGTTCTGACACGGTGTGGGCACAATGGTGTTTACTTTTGATGGATGCAAAAAAAATGTGGCCAGTCAAACAAGCTAATTATTTTCATATGGCGATTAATGATCTAGAGGGTGCGGATGAGGAGAGTGAATTATGAATTATTTCATTTCGGAGAATGCATTTGAATTTAACTCCGGTACTGAATTTTCTCAGGCTGCTCGCACATCGATGTATAATTCATTTGACAATTTAACGTTATTTGTTACACGGAATTATGCACCAATATTCCATCGGACAATTAAAACACTTGGATTAAATGACCATCAAGTTTTGAATATGTATGATTTTTTTCAAGAGGCAACGCAGGTTATTCGAGTCAAACAAAATTTACGTGAGTCTGTCACAATTCCTAAAAAAAGATACGTCATTGAAAGTCCTAATCCCGACCAATCATTGATCCTCAACGAGGGTCGCACGGTTGCTAAGGTAAATGTCATGCCGGCGACAGTTGCGCTAATGGGTAATGTTGAATACCTTGATCGCTTTGATCATATTGTTGCACGTGACGAATGGGATTATCGTGGTTTTAAGTCGTCAACCGCTTATTTTCATCCAAATGGTGAAGTTAGTCTGCAAAAATTCTATACTCCTGCTGGGAAAGTTGTTTTAGAGATCACACATATGAATGTCAAAGGGCATTTGATGCCAACGATGTATAAGTTGATTAATTATTGTGGTGCAAATTATCGATTTAATACAGAAAATGAATTATTTACCTTTTTTATGAACGAGCAACTGAAACAAAATCCAGGGACTATAATTTTAGAAAGAGCTAGTATGTTGAATACTATGCCGGGAATAAAAAGTACAAAAGGAAAATATTTTTATTTGCATAGTTCACATACAAATTTGAAGGGACAATTGTTGACAACCTTAGTTGAATTGATGCGTGGTGAACTAGGTTTTACCGGTATTATTGTGGCCACGAAACAACAACAGCAAGATATGCAGCCATTAACAATGCTACCCGTGTTGGCTGCACCAGATACGATTGTCAAAGAAAATAAAACAAATTCATTGGCCAATTGTAAATCACATAAAATTTTAGTATTGGGCCGAATTGCCAAAGAAAAACAACCACAAGATGCGCTGCACATCCTAAAAAGCGTGCAAGCTAGTGTAGCAGATGCTACGCTAGAATTCCGAGGTTACAGTACTGATCGGCAGCTACTAAATGAATTAGATTTATTAATTGACCAACTAGGATTAAAAAATACTGTTACATTTGGTAACTATGTTGTTGGTAAAATGTTGGATGATGTAATAGAAGGGGCGCAAGTGTTGCTATCAACCGTACCAACCGAAGGGAGCGGTATGCAAAATATTGAAGCGATGTCGCATGGGCTTCCTGTAATCGCGTATAATGTTAATTATGGACCAAATACTTACATGCCAAATGAGCAACTTGTACCAATTGGTAATTATGATCAGGCTGCAAACAGAATAGTTTCGCTATTTCAAGATGATAAGCAATGGCGAGAGGCAAGTAGATTAGCTTCCCAACAAGCACAATTATTTACCAAAGATAGTGTTTATAAGCAGTGGCAAGATTTGAACTTGCAATGAGTTAAATATGATTTGGTCTAAAATCAGGAGAATTGATCTCCGTACATATGAGGTACTTTCGATGAAAATTCACATTATGCCAAACTGGAGCGAACTTGGCGTAGAAATACCACAATTTAATGACAGCATTCATCAAGCACAATTATTTTTAGAACAAGGACAAGAAGTTGCCTTCATTTTGTGTGATTATCTACCCAAATTACGTGGTATATTGTCAAACAAAAACATTGATAAAGCCAGCGTTTGGTCGGCGTTTGATGTATTACAACATATTGACTTGTCAGCGCCACGACCTGTGGCATTAAATGACTTTACTTGGCCGGATTATGCGGAATTTATGACGTTGACCGATCGAATTCTAGTCAATGTTTCTGGTCAGCACTACGCGACAATTTGGAGTAATCAGTTATCATTTGACCATATTGACTTGTTTGCTGACGATATGATGACACAACAATTAATCATTGATGATCGAGGATTTATATCAAAAGTTATCGTATTTGATGAGGGTAATAAAGTTCGAACAGATTACTTGACCCCTAGTGGTGATATTGCGTTGCAAGAGGATGAACTGACAGGTCTTGTCACAACGCAACAGTTGTGGACAGAGCAGACACAATTCTCTAATATGACGGTATTAATTCATGAACTCTTAAGTTATTATTTGAATAAAATACCCGATGATGAAAATATAATTATTTCTCCAAGCGTAACTACTGGTGAAATACTTGAGGATATTGCTATCAAACAACCGGTAATTGTCAGTGTACAAAATAATTTTGTTGAAGTAGGCAAGAAATTGGAACAGATTAGCGATTTTATTGTTACGGACAATGAGCGACATCAACAACAAGTAATAGCATTTGATGGTGAAACAAAGGAAGTTGCTATCGTTCCACCATACGCAACAGATATGTTGGACAACGAACATCCCCAGAGTCCACTGGTAAGTCTATTTATTTCAGCACATAATTTATCTGTTGCACAACAAACAATAGTTATTGCTGCATTAATTAATATTATTAATGAATATGACACGACAACAGTTGTATTTGAAACTTCTGATAAAATTTCAGCGATGCAAAAACAAATTCATGAAGCGAGTTTAAAAGCTAAAAATGAGCATGGCTTGGTAGATCAGGATAGTCAAATGGCCTTTAAATCACGTTTTCATTTCTTGGAGACTCAAAATGAAGAACAACTTTTGCGTTATATGAAAAACACACGAATCCTAATTGATTTGGATAATGAACCAAATCAATTCTTACAAACCGTGGCAATTAATTTTTCTATACCACAAATTAACAGCACGGAAACAGTCTATCTTAAGCCTGATAAAAATGGTAAAGTATTGGCAGATTTGGCAGAGTTAGATCAAGCAATAAGTTTCTTTTTGGATAGTAAAAAGCATTTTGAAATAGCACAAGAAGTATCCGCAGACATACAAGCAGAATATACTAGTGAAATGCTATGGATTAAATGGCAGCAAGTATTCAACAAAATAAAAAGTAAGATGATTAGCTAAATAATTTGATGCAATGACAGGTGAAAAATGACAATATCAATTTTACAAATTGGCGCAGAAAATTGGGCACCATATATTACTGATAAGCTTGATTGGCACTATACATCAGTACTTGACTTACCTACTTTTTTGGCCATGCAAAGGGATCCGTACGTATTAGAACAGACTTATGTGCTGCTCACAGATGATTATCTTGAAAGCACGCTGCTATCCAGTCAAATTAATGAATGGCCTGCATTACGAGTGATTTACTTTGCTCATGAAGTATCGTCTGATTTTCAAAAAATTCTTGACGAGCGACGCGCTTTTCGTGTTGAAGAAAATACACCAGAAAATGTTGAAAAAAGAATAGTTACTGATATGGGTACTAGCCAATACGGTTTTTCGACGCGCTTTAGCGCCGAACAATTTATTCCTTATGTGCCTGAAGGAATTCATTTGCAACGACAAGGAGATTTTTCAACACAATTTGAAGGTGAATTTGGAGAAGATTGGCAACAATTAGGAACACTAAAGGCTGGTACAAGTGATTTTCAAAGTGGTCGGGCAAACGAAGTATGGTTGGAATACAATCATACAGAGAACGCCGAACCGGCCTTGCTATTTGTGTTTTATAAAAATGGTGAAGTATTGACTCAACAGTTGATAGCTGGTCAATCATTGCGCCAATTGACAACTGTAGCGCCCCCTGAAGATTACGAAAATTATGAAATCTTGGTTTTGGGTAAAGGTCAGGGAACCCTTGATTTTTACGTCATTCACCAAAGAGCCTCTCGACATGGGTTGGGACATTTGCTACCAGGTGGAACGTGGCAGCTTACCAAAGAAAATGAAGAAGTGTTAAGTTACTTCAATCCCGGAGATCGTCAAAAACCACTGATTGTTAGTTTTGCGGATACGAGACTTCATGTTGATGGGTTTGAAATGCAAGAAGCGCTAAATCTTCTAGGAACACCATATTTATTGTTTACAGATGCGCGTATACAAGGTGGCGCATTTGATATTGGAACAGCAGAATATGAAGCGACCATCATTAAAATAATTAAGCAGAAAATGAAAACATTAGGACTACGTTCCGAAGATCTTATTTTGATGGGTGCTTCTATGGGTAGTTACCCTGCTTTGTACTACGCTGCTGATCTTAACCCCGCTGCTGTTATTATTGCAAAACCAATTGTTAATTTGGGCACATTCACTGCTGGATCAACTATTTCACGTGGCTTTGATTATGGTTGGCGTTTAGATGTACGACGTTATTTGAGTGGCTATGTCAGGCCTGACGATAATGTAGCCATGAATGAAAAGTTATGGAAACACATTGAGAATACGAACTGGACAAATATCAAAGTGGCATTATTTTCGATGTCTCAAGATGAATATGATGGTCAGAGCTTAGGTCAGTTATTAGATTTCTTTGCCACGCATAATGCCCCAGTAAAGCATGAAAGTGAAGAAGGGCAACATACGGAGAAGCTTGATGAAATGGTTGACTTCATGATGACTAATTTAAATGTATTACGAAACACTATGCGAGCGGAGGGTGAATAATGCAATATCAAATTTATTGGACACCCAATACCGAACTGCTGGGGCTTCAAGGGGCAACAGTTGACTTCAGGTCGTTGAATGAGGTGTATTATGAAAATCATTTTTTGCCAAGTGGAGAGGTTGTTGCGCGATGGCATTCTACATACAAGAGAATGAGCGGTCAACCGGTAGTGAAAGCAGACTTGCCTCAGCTATCACACAGTGAGACATATGTGATGGAACGTCATATTGATGCCAGTGACCGGATGTTTGCCTATTTGGTGGTGACTTTCTTTGATCAGCAATACCAGCCAATTGCTACTTTCAGTGAAAATACTGAACGACTGTTGATCAATACACCAGATGAATATGCTTTTTACGTTATTGATTTAGTTTCTGCAGGAAGCGGACATTTTACTTTTCATAATTTCGATATACGCAAAAAAAGGGCTGGTATTTTGCGAGAAAACGACCAAGAAATAGCGCCACAATTGTATACTTATTTGCATCAGCCAGAGAAAGTAACGAGTAAAGTATTACGAGTTATTTTTTCAGAACCAGAAGAAGCGGTAACTGACTATGTTACGCAAAAAATAAAAACAACGCAACAAGCCGTATTATTTGTTGCAAGTGGCGCACTAAAAGCGGGTTATTATCGTCAGTTAGAACTAATATCAGCTATTAAAACCGTACGAAAACAGGTTAAGGCGCACAGCCTCGAGTTTGTTGGTTATGGACCAATATCTAGTTACGCTGCCCTCTATTATCAGCAACAAATTAAAAAGAGTGTGGCAATAATTAGCGAAGATATTTTATTGTCCCCTGGAAAGTCAGAATGGACAATTGAACGTAGCGTTGATGGCGTCAGCTATCTTACTAGTTCGATAATGCCCAACACTCAACTTGATCTAATCATTTCACATCCAAAATATGAGCGATTAGAAACACTGACATATGAGACGCCAACGCCTGAAGAATATGAGCAGCAATTGTTGTATGAGGCATCACATCCAAAACCTGGCGCATTCTCTAAGCTTTTTGGTCAAAAAAACAAATGATAAGTTATTTACAACCAACAAAAAAGAGCTAAACATTCACTTGTTTAGCTCTTTTTCTGTTGGTTTTTTAAGGTAACGGTAGCTATACTCGTTAATTGGTTAGTAATATTTTCTGTAATTTTAACATGCCATACTTGAAGTGAATGACCAATATTAACAGGGGTTGCAGTGGCAATCAGAATCCCCTTGCTTACTGGTTTTAAATGATGTGTTTGAATATCGACACCAACAGGGAATTGATTATCAGATAAAGCTTCTTTTGCACCTAATGAGGCTGCTGTTTCAGCTAATAAGGCGTTAATACCACCATGAACAATGCCATAAGGTTGCATAATTTTATCAGTGACAGCTAACTCAACAACCGTTTTATCAGCAGACAATATGGTGGTTTTTAATTCTAAAAGTTCTATAATATTCATAATAACTAATTTCCTTTCTGAATGGAGTATAACAAATGACAACTTGGAGCGCTATTAAGAAGTACGACGAGATTCTTTTTGAAATAAACACTGATGGTAAAAATCCTGGAAAAATTGCCAAAATTACGATGAACGATATGGCATCACACAATGCTTTTACTCCGGGAATGGTATCGGAAATGATAGACGCTTTTACACTTGCGCGAGACAATGCTCAAGTTGGTGTGATTATTTTAACAGGAGCTGGAGATAAAGCTTTTTCTTCAGGGGGAAATCAAAAGGTACGTGGTAACGGTGGATATGTTGGTTCCGATGGCATTCCTCGTTTAAACGTGTTGGATTTGCAACGACTAATGCGTATTATTCCTAAGCCGATTATTGCTATGGTTAAGGGCTGGTCTGTTGGTGGTGGGAACGTATTACAATTAGTGGCTGATTTAACCATTGCTGCTGACAATGCTAAATTTGGTCAAACAGGACCGATGGTAGGCTCGTTCGATGCTGGATATGGCTCAGGCTATTTAGCTCGGGTAATAGGGCATAAGCGTGCCAAAGAGGTGTGGTTCTTGAACCATTTTTATACCGCTGAAGAAGCTTATCAAATGAATTGGATTAATAAAGTTGTCCCACTAAATAAAGTTGAAGATGCCACAATTGAGTGGGCCGATGAAATGTTGACTAAATCACCAACGGCGCTACGTTTTATCAAGGCCGCAATGAACGCTGATACAGATGGGTTGGCAGGCCTACAGCAATTTGCTGGGGATGCAACCATGCTGTACTACACATCAGACGAGGCTAAAGAAGGTCGTGATTCCTTTAAAGAAAAGCGCGATCCTGATTTTGATCAATTTCCAAAGTTCCCATAAATAACGGAGGCTTAACACGTATGACCTTAAAAATTGCGATTGCACAAATTGATATAGCACTGGGAAAGCCAGCCATTAATGAGCAAACAGTAATCGAGTATGCTCAGAGGGCTGCAGCAGTTGAGGCTGATATTTTAGTTTATCCTGAAATGTGGAATACGGGATATGATCTCCTTAATTTGGAGACCGTAGCGGATCCCCGAGGACAAAGAAGCATTAATTTGTTGCGTGATCTCGCTAAAAAATATCATCTCAACATTGTTGGTGGTTCTGTGGCAACAGCCCAAGCAGAGAACAAATTTTACAACACGATGTTTGTTTTCAATGACAAAGGCGAACAAGTTAGTGAATACAATAAATTACATTTATTTGGACTAATGAATGAAGAGAAATTCATGTCAGCGGGAAATAAAACAAATCGTTTTAATTTGGCGGATGTACCATCTGCTGGTGCCATTTGCTATGATATTCGCTTTCCAGAGTGGTTACGTACTATGATGAGTCAAGGGCCACAAGAAATTTTGTATATCGTTGCCGAATGGCCAATTCAACGAATAAAACAATGGCAACTTTTGCTGCAAGCACGAGCTATTGAAAATCAAACATTTGTGGTCGCAACGAATCGTGTAGGTCGAGATAATGACAATAGATTTGGTGGTCGTTCATTAATTATCGATCCACTAGGAAATATTGTTCAACAAGCAAGCGATAACAAAGCGGAATTATTAGTAGCAGAAATTAATATTAATGATGAAAAAGCTATTCGAGGAGAAATCCCGGTGTTTAGCGATCGTCGTCCAGAACTTTACAGATAAGGTGAATAACGTATGCATTTTGAAGAATCCGACTTACTTAAAACACTGCCTAAACAATTTTTTGCAACACTTGTTGCTAAGGTCAATGCGAAAATTGCTGCCGGTAAAGATGTGATTAACTTGGGGCAAGGGAATCCTGATCAACCTACCCCTGATTATATTGTTAAATCCTTACAAGTGGCTGCAGAAAATCCGGCTGATCACAAATATTCATTATTTCGCGGTGAAGAACGTTTTAAGAAAGCAATTGCAGAATTTTATGCTGATGAGTATGGCGTGTCAATCGACCCAGAAACAGAAGTAGCTATATTAGCCGGATCGAAAATTGGTTTGGTTGAGCTGCCGTGGGCATTAATGAATCCTGGGGAGACATTATTATTACCAGATCCAGGGTACCCTGATTATTTATCTGCCGCAGCATTGGGGCGCGTAAATTATGAAGCAGTACCTTTAAAACAAGAAAATAATTTTTTAGTTGATTATGAAGCGATTCCAAGCTCAGTAGCCGAAGCAGCTAAGTTTTTGTACTTAAACTATCCTAACAACCCAACTGGTGCAATTGCTACTTCAGAATTCTACCGACAAACCGTTCGTTTTGCAGAAGAGAATCAGGTTGGTATTGTATCTGATTTTGCTTATGGTGCAATCGGCTATGATGGTCACAAGCCAATATCATTTCTACAAACTGAAAATTCAAAAAGTGTTGGAATTGAAACGTATACCTTCTCAAAAACGTTCAATATGGCGGGGTGGCGAGTAGGATTTGCTGTTGGAAATGCAGAGATGATTGAAGCGCTTAATCTAATTCAAGATCATTTATTCGTTTCATTATTCCCAGCGGTTCAAGATGCAGCAATTGAGGCCTTAACAAATAGAGCAGGGCGTGAAAAGGCTGTTACAGATCTAACCAATCTGTATCAACGTCGTCGTGATGTATTTATTAATGCGGTTCGAGAATTTGGTTGGGAACCTTACGTTCCGCAGGGAGCCTTTTATGTGTTGATGCCTGTACCTAAAGGCTATACGTCGAGTGAGTTTGCAGATTTACTATTAGAAGAGGCTGATGTGGCTGTAGCTGATGCATCTGGATTTGGTAAGGGTGGACAAGGTTATATACGTGTCGGATTAACAATTGGTGAAGAACGTTTAGCTGAAGCTGCAAAACGAATTAGTAAGTTACCTGTATTTTCAAAGTAAGCTGGAGACAGCTTGCTTTTTTATTTATTAAGTAAAGGTAAAGGGAGAAGAACGAAAGAGAGGAAAGGGATAAAAAAGGGGCGAATAAAGCGAATGAGGAGTGGGAGTAAAGGGTTAAAAAGGGATAAAAAGCGAACGAGTAAAGGAAAGTAAAAAACAAGTAAAAAAGTAGTTGACGAGCGGGGTTAAAGTTGGTATATTAGTATATGTTCCAACGGAGCGAAGCGACGCAAAGCGTTGCGAGGCAAGGGGGAACGGGAGCGCGAAAGTAGTGAAGTCGAGAAAAACTTCTTAAAAGAAGTAGTTGACAAAGCGAAATGAGCGTGGTAAGATAATATAGTTGTCTCAGCGACAACGAGTAGCACATTGAAAACTGAACAAAACTTTGAACAAACGAATCTGTAGCTGTTACGTAAAGTAACAAAAACAAATTTGCGAAGTCAATTCGTAACAAACAATAAACGGATTACGTTATAGAGATATAGCGAAAGATAGTCAGTTTAATCGAAGAGCAATCTTCAAATTTTCAAATTGAGAGTTTGATCCTGGCTCAGGATGAACGCTGGCGGCGTGCCTAATACATGCAAGTCGAACGCACAGCGAAAGGTGCTTGCACCTTTCAAGTGAGTGGCGAACGGGTGAGTAACACGTGGACAACCTACCTCAAGGCTGGGGATAACATTTGGAAACAGATGCTAATACCGAATAAAACTTAGTGTCGCATGACACAAAGTTAAAAGGCGCTTCGGCGTCACCTAGAGATGGATCCGCGGTGCATTAGTTAGTTGGTGGGGTAAAGGCCTACCAAGACAATGATGCATAGCCGAGTTGAGAGACTGATCGGCCACATTGGGACTGAGACACGGCCCAAACTCCTACGGGAGGCTGCAGTAGGGAATCTTCCACAATGGGCGAAAGCCTGATGGAGCAACGCCGCGTGTGTGATGAAGGCTTTCGGGTCGTAAAGCACTGTTGTATGGGAAGAACAGCTAGAATAGGAAATGATTTTAGTTTGACGGTACCATACCAGAAAGGGACGGCTAAATACGTGCCAGCAGCCGCGGTAATACGTATGTCCCGAGCGTTATCCGGATTTATTGGGCGTAAAGCGAGCGCAGACGGTTTATTAAGTCTGATGTGAAAGCCCGGAGCTCAACTCCGGAATGGCATTGGAAACTGGTTAACTTGAGTGCAGTAGAGGTAAGTGGAACTCCATGTGTAGCGGTGGAATGCGTAGATATATGGAAGAACACCAGTGGCGAAGGCGGCTTACTGGACTGCAACTGACGTTGAGGCTCGAAAGTGTGGGTAGCAAACAGGATTAGATACCCTGGTAGTCCACACCGTAAACGATGAACACTAGGTGTTAGGAGGTTTCCGCCTCTTAGTGCCGAAGCTAACGCATTAAGTGTTCCGCCTGGGGAGTACGACCGCAAGGTTGAAACTCAAAGGAATTGACGGGGACCCGCACAAGCGGTGGAGCATGTGGTTTAATTCGAAGCAACGCGAAGAACCTTACCAGGTCTTGACATCCTTTGAAGCTTTTAGAGATAGAAGTGTTCTCTTCGGAGACAAAGTGACAGGTGGTGCATGGTCGTCGTCAGCTCGTGTCGTGAGATGTTGGGTTAAGTCCCGCAACGAGCGCAACCCTTATTGTTAGTTGCCAGCATTCAGATGGGCACTCTAGCGAGACTGCCGGTGACAAACCGGAGGAAGGCGGGGACGACGTCAGATCATCATGCCCCTTATGACCTGGGCTACACACGTGCTACAATGGCGTATACAACGAGTTGCCAGCCCGCGAGGGTGAGCTAATCTCTTAAAGTACGTCTCAGTTCGGATTGTAGTCTGCAACTCGACTACATGAAGTCGGAATCGCTAGTAATCGCGGATCAGCACGCCGCGGTGAATACGTTCCCGGGTCTTGTACACACCGCCCGTCACACCATGGGAGTTTGTAATGCCCAAAGCCGGTGGCCTAACCTTTTAGGAAGGAGCCGTCTAAGGCAGGACAGATGACTGGGGTGAAGTCGTAACAAGGTAGCCGTAGGAGAACCTGCGGCTGGATCACCTCCTTTCTAAGGATAATCGGAAAGCGACAGGGACTTAAGTGTCAATTTGTTTGTTTCAAAGTTTTGTTTAGTTTTGAGTGTGATACTTTAATAGGTATCATTGTCTCAAAGTGATCCTATGGGGAATTAGCTCAGCTGGGAGAGCACCTGCTTTGCAAGCAGGGGGTCAGCGGTTCGATCCCGCTATTCTCCATAGCTAGCCGAAAGGTTAGCATGTTGTACATTGAAAACTGAATAGTAACAAATTCTTTTAAAAGCAATCGAAAGATTGTACTAAAATGAACCGAGAAACAACACAAAAAGTTCTTTAAAAAGAACGGTTTAATCGCAGGTCTGAAAAATGACCAACTCATAAACTTAAACCACAACTACGGTTGTATAGGTTAAGTTAATAAGGGCGCGTGGTGAATGCCTTGGCACTAGGAGCCGATGAAGGACGTGACTAACTACGATAAGCTTTGGTGAGCGGTAAGTACGCTATGACCCAAAGATTTCCGAATGGGGAAACCTAACTCGTAAGAGTTGTCTGTATCTGAATACATAGGATATTTGACGGAATACGCTGTGAACTGAAACATCTCATTAGCAGCAGGAGCAGAAAGAAAAATCGATTCCCTAAGTAGCGGCGAGCGAACGGGGAAGAGCCCAAACCAACGTGCTTGCATGTTGGGGTTGTAGGACTGATATATAAGAGTTACAAAAGTGTTTTATAGCAGAACAAGTTGGGAAACTTGGCTATAGAGGGTGATAGCCCCGTAAGCGAAATGAAGCACACTCTTTTCAGGATCCTGAGTACGGCCGGACACGTGAAATCCGGTCGGAATCTGCGGGGACCATCCCGTAAGGCTAAATACTCCCTAGTGACCGATAGTGAACCAGTACCGTGAGGGAAAGGTGAAAAGCACCCCGGAAGGGGAGTGAAATAGTTCCTGAAACCACGACGCCTACAAGAAGTCAGAGCCCGTTAATGGGTGATGGCGTGCCTTTTGTAGAATGAACCGGCGAGTTACGGTATCGTGCGAGGTTAAGGTGGAAAGACCGGAGCCGCAGCGAAAGCGAGTGTGAATAGCGCGAATAGTACGATGCTGTAGACCCGAAACCAAGTGACCTACCCATGGTCAGGATGAAGGTGAGGTAAAACTTACTGGAGGTCCGAACCGGTGCATGTTAAAAAATGCTCGGATGAACTGTGGGTAGCGGTGAAATTCCAAACGAACTTGGAGATAGCTGGTTCTCTCCGAAATAGCTTTAGGGCTAGCCTCATTATAAGCATACTGGAGGTAGAGCACTGTTAAGCCTAGGGGCCCATCTCGGGTTACCAAAGTTTGATAAACTCCGAATGCCAGATATGTATGAATGGGAGTCAGACGATGAGTGATAAGATCCACCGTCGAAAGGGGAACAGCCCAGATCGCCAGTTAAGGTCCCTAAATATATGTTAAGTGGAAAACGATGTGATAGTGCATAGACAACTAGGATGTTGGCTTAGAAGCAGCCACCATTTAAAGAGTGCGTAATAGCTCACTAGTCGAGTGCCATTGCGCGGAAAATGTACCGGGGCTAAACATATTACCGAAACTGCGGGTGCCACTAAGTGGCGCGATAGGAGAGCGTTGTAAGGGCGACGAAGGTAGATCGTAAGGACTGCTGGAGCGCTTACAAGTGAGAATGCCGGTATGAGTAGCGAAAGACAGGTGAGAATCCTGTCCACCGAATGACTAAGGTTTCCTGGGGAAGGCTCGTCCACCCAGGGTTAGTCGGGACCTAAGGCGAGGCTGAGAAGCGTAGTCGATGGATAACAGGTTGAGATTCCTGTACCAGTTGTAATGCGTTATTACCGATGGAGGGACGCAGGAGGCTACCAGATGCGCACTGATGGATATGTGCGTGCAAGCAGTAAGTCTTGAGAAGAGTGAAATGCTTTTCTCTATAAGGACAAGCTGTGATGCGGATCGAAATAAAGTAGAGAAGTCTGAGATGTCACACTGCCGAGAAAAGCTTCTAGGAAGTATTACACTGCCCGTACCGCAAACCGACACAGGTAGTCGAGTGGAGAACACTAAGGTGAGCGAGAGAACCCTCGTTAAGGAACTCGGCAAAATGACCCCGTAACTTCGGGAGAAGGGGTGCTCATGGTAAAACATGAGCCGCAGTGAATAGGCCCAGGCGACTGTTTATCAAAAACACAGGTTTCTGCAAAATCGTAAGATGAAGTATAGGGGCTGACGCCTGCCCGGTGCTGGAAGGTTAAAAGGAGTGCTTAGCTTCGGCGAAGGTACGAATTGAAGCCCCAGTAAACGGCGGCCGTAACTATAACGGTCCTAAGGTAGCGAAATTCCTTGTCGGGTAAGTTCCGACCCGCACGAAAGGCGTAACGATCTGGGCACTGTCTCAACGAGGGACTCGGTGAAATTTAAATACCCGTGAAGATGCGGGTTACCCGCGACAGGACGGAAAGACCCCATGGAGCTTTACTGTAGCTTGATATTGAATGTTTGTGCTGCTTGTACAGAATAGGTAGGAGACGTAGAAGATTGGACGCTAGTCTAGTCGGAGTCGCACGGTGGGATACTACCCTCGTTGTATGAACATTCTAACACTGGTCACTCAACGTGATCGTGGACAGTGTCTGGCGGGCAGTTTGACTGGGGCGGTCGCCTCCTAAAAGGTAACGGAGGCGCTCAAAGGTTTGCTCAGAATGGTTGGAAATCATTCGTAGCGTGTAAAGGCATAAGCAAGCTTGACTGCGAGAGCTACAACTCGAGCAGGTACGAAAGTAGGACTTAGTGATCCGGTGGTTCCGCATGGAAGGGCCATCGCTCAACGGATAAAAGCTACCCTGGGGATAACAGGCTCATCTCCCCCAAGAGTCCACATCGACGGGGAGGTTTGGCACCTCGATGTCGGCTCATCGCATCCTGGGGCTGTAGTCGGTCCCAAGGGTTGGGCTGTTCGCCCATTAAAGCGGTACGCGAGCTGGGTTCAGAACGTCGTGAGACAGTTCGGTCCCTATCCGTCGCGGGCGCAGGAAATTTGAGAGGAGCTGTCCTTAGTACGAGAGGACCGGGATGGACATACCGCTGGTGTACCAGTTGTTCCGCCAGGAGCATTGCTGGGTAGCTATGTATGGACGAGATAAACGCTGAAAGCATCTAAGTGTGAAACTCGCCTCGAGATGAGATTTCCCATCTATTTAATAGAGTAAGACCCCTTAGAGATGATGAGGTAGATAGGCTAGAAGTGGAAGTTGAGTGATCAATGGAGCGGACTAGTACTAATAGGTCGAGGACTTAACCAAAGTCTAAAGGATAGAAATATTCGATAAGCAATTATGAGTGGTTTAGGATAGAAGAAGAATTTGTTACTATTTAGTTTTGAGTGGCTAACACTCAAGGTGTCGTGTCGATAGCATAGAGGACACACCTGTTCCCATACCGAACACAGAAGTTAAGCTCTATAGCGCCGAAAGTAGTTGGAGGATCGCTTCCTGCGAGGATAGGACGATGCGGTGCCGTACATAGCAAAGAAGTAGAGAGCAGTAGGAAGATAATCGGAGAGGTGTCCGAGTCTGGCCGAAGGAGCACGGTTGGAAACCGTGTAAGCAGGGGAACTTGCTTCGAGGGTTCGAATCCCTTCCTCTCCATCATGGACGCTTAGCTCAGCTGGGAGAGCACCTGCCTTACAAGCAGGGGGTCACAGGTTCGATCCCTGTAGCGTCCATTGACTTTAGAGTCAAACTTGCCACGTCGGGATAAACGATGCCGACTTAGCTCAGTTGGTAGAGCACCGCTCTTGTAAAGCGGGGGTCGAAGGTTCGAGTCCTTTAGTCGGCATAATTTATGCGGAAGTAGTTCAGTGGTAGAACATCACCTTGCCATGGTGGGGGTCGCGGGTTCGAATCCCGTCTTCCGCTTCTATGCCGGCGTGGCGGAATAGGCAGACGCACAGGACTTAAAATCCTGCGATAGAAATATCGTACCGGTTCGATCCCGGTCGCCGGCATATATGCACCTATAGCGCAATTGGATAGAGCGTCTGACTACGAATCAGGAGGTTGCAGGTTCGACTCCTGCTAGGTGCATAGAGGTTGAAGGAATTCAAACTCTTTTTTTAAGTTTAGTGGGGCGATAAGCTCTCGATAGACTAATTCGGGATGTAGCTCAGCTTGGTAGAGCACCTGGTTTGGGACCAGGGGGTCGCAGGTTCGAATCCTGTCATCCCGATTGATTAGGGAAGCTAATCAAGACAGACCGCGGTGTAGCTCAGCTGGCTAGAGCGTTCGGTTCATACCCGAGAGGTCGAGGGTTCGATCCCCCCTGCCGCGATAGGCTCGATTTAGGACCATTAGCTCAGTTGGTTAGAGCAGACGGCTCATAACCGTCCGGTCGTTGGTTCGAGTCCAACATGGTCCATGCAGGACAAGTAAGAAAGATAATGGAGAATTACCCAAGTCTGGCTGAAGGGAACGGTCTTGAAAACCGTCAGGTCGGGAAACCGGCGCGTGGGTTCGAATCCCACATTCTCCTTAGGCATTTGAAGAAGGTGTCATAATATAATCGCGGGATGGAGCAGTCTGGTAGCTCGTCGGGCCCATAACCCGAAGGTCGTAGGTTCAAATCCTGCTCCCGCAATTGGTCGCATGGTCTAGCTGGTTAGGACGCCTGCCTGTCACGCAGGAGATCGCGGGTTCGAGCCCCGCTGTGACCGTTCATTGGAAGCAATGAGATGGCTCTGTAGCTCAGTTGGTAGAGCAATGCATTGAAGCTGCATGTGTCGGCGGTTCGATTCCGTCCAGCGCCATAGGGAGAGGATCCCGAAGAAAAGCTTGCGAATGTAGTTCAATGGTAGAATTCCAGCCTTCCAAGCTGGCTATGCGGGTTCGATTCCCGTCATTCGCTTTTGTCTATGGATGGTATGAGTAGGCAAGGAAAATAAGGGCCATTAGCTCAGTTGGTTAGAGCGCTGTGTTGATAACGCAGAGGTCCCAGGTTCGAGTCCTGGATGGCCCATCAAGAAGTAGGAGAGGTGTTCCTCTCCTTTTTTGTTTGTGTAAAAACCTGTGTAATATTTTCTTTATGTAAAGAAAATTTGAAAAATAATTACTGTAAATTAGTGAAAATAAAATAAATTTCACAAGAGAAAACAAGTAATTTAATAATATTAAAAGCTTATTTGTCAACTTATTTGACAATTATATAAGTAAATGAAAAAAATTTTGCAACCTTTGTGAAATCGTGGTAATCTAATATCAACGGCTTAACGCTTACATTATTTTCATGCAAACGCGCGCAGTGTTAAAATAAGTGAAGGAACGCGATATGCATGTTTTGAACTCTGATTTCAAGTTTGCACCTACATAGCTACTTTGCTATTGTTGGAGTTGCTAAATAGAATTTGAGATTGGGAAAATGGAAGAAAAATTATTTAATAAAGGCTTTTTAACAATTACTATTATTAACTTTATCGTGTACTTAGTGTACTATCTGATGATGGTTATAATCGCTGTTGTTGCACATGATCAACTACATGCTTCGTTCGGGCAGGCAGGATTGGCCTCTGGAATTTATATTATAGGAACGTTAATAGCTCGGTTGATAGTTGGTAAAGAATTAGAATTAATCGGACGGAAAAAAATCGTGCGATGGGGTGCTATTCTATATTTAATTACAACAATTGCTTACTTATTTGTACCAACAATCGCTATACTAGATGCGGTACGTCTCTTTAATGGTTTTGCGTATGGAATGACATCGACAGCTCTAAACGCTATTGTGACCGAATTTATTCCTGAGAAACGCAAAGGTGAGGGTATAAATTATTATGGATTGAGTACAAGTTTAGCCGCGGCTATTGGTCCATTCATTGGTTTATTATTATTGAATGCAACTAGTTTTCGATTCATTGTGATATTATCGGTTATCTTAATTGGAATTTCAATGGTTGCACTGTTTGCAATTAAAATTAATAATGTGACGCTTTCACCAGAACATTTATCCGAATTGAAGTCGTGGAAGCTTTCTAGTTTCATTGAATTTAAAGTATTATTAATTGCTGGTGTAGGATTTTTGATGGGCTTGTCTTATTCGTCAGTATTATCATTTTTGGCTTCATATGCGGAAACCTTGAACTTGGTTTCGATTAGTTCATTCTTTTTCGTAGTCTATGCCGGCATTGTGACATTGACGAGGCCAATGTCAGGACGTATTTTTGATCGCTTTGGTGAAAATTACGTTATGTATCCGAGCTACTTTTTCTTAGCTCTTGGTTTAGTTGTTTTGGCATTGACCCATAATGGGATTACTTTGTTATTGTCCGGTGCATTCATTGGTCTAGGATATGGAACATTCATGTCAAATGGTCAAGCGGTTTCCTTAAAGCTAGTTTCGAGTCATCGTGTCGGCATTGCCTTATCAACATACTTCATCGGCTTGGACTTGGGATTAGGCGTTGGACCTTATGCTTTAGGTGCTTTGCATGTTATGTTGACGTTCCGTGAATTGTACTTAGTTTCAGCTACCATTCCTGTGGTTTCAGCAATACTTTATCTGGTATTTTATCATCCAGATCGTATCAAAAAAAATGTAGCAACTATTCCTAGCGAGGAGTTGGCTTAAAAATAAAGGCAGTATGTTTCACGTGAAACATACTGCCTTTATTTTTAAATTATCCAATTGTCTAAAGTCTCAACTTCATGGGTTGGTTTTTGAGTAATCTGAGAAATTTGTTTAGGTGTAGAAACTCCTGAATATACGAGTAATGTGTCAATTTCTGAATTAATGCCTGCCAGAATGTCAGTATTGTAATTATCACCAACCATAACAACATCTTGTCGATTAATATGGAGCTTTTTTAACGCACCATCCATAATGGGTATTTCTGGTTTAGCTATCACAGTTGGCTCAACCTGTGTGGCAGTTTGGATGGCAGAGATTAATGAACCAGCTCCAGGTAACATGCCACGTTCGTTGGGTAAATTAGAATCACGATTTGTTGCAATAAACTGTGCACCTCGTTGAATTGCTAATGTAGCGGTAGTGAGCTTTTCATAGTTGAATGCTCGATCTAGTCCAGCAACAACAAAATCAGCATTTTCGTCATTAGTTATTGTAAAATCAGCATTTATTAATGCATCCCGTAGACCAGATTCGCCTACTATATATACGCTTTTTTTGTCAGGTAAAGCAATCGTTTTAAGATAATCGGCTGTTGCCATCGAGCTAGTATAAACTTGGTCGGCCGATGTTTTAATATCATGGTTTTTGGTTAAGTTATCAGCCACATCTTCTGGGCTTTTGGTTGAATTATTGGTTACAAATAGGTAAGGAATATTAGCTGCCTTTAGTCGATCAATGAATCGTTTGCCAGAAGGCATCTTTTTTTTACCTTGATATATTGTGCCATCTAGGTCGATGAAGTAAGCTTTATATTTTGACATGTTTAATCTCCATTTAATATTGAATGTCTATATTATACCCATCAACATTGATTGATATCAAACAACGAATCAACGGACTTCTCTCATCACAATCTCCCTAAAATAAAATCTCCTAAAATATTTTATAAATATAGTTCGCCCGCAAGTAATTGCGGGTTTTCGTTGGTTATAGGTTAAATTTTTATCCTAATTTGATATAGAAAGGGTAAAATAGAATAACAGGGGAATAAATTATGCCTAAAAAATATCGAACACCACCGTTTTTAACACCATCAGCTATTGTTTCCTTAATTGTTGCTATCAGTGCTGCAAATTTAGCAGTAAACGTTGCAACTGGTACAAGTGAAGGTGGAAAAGTATCATCAAGTGCTAGTAGTGTCGTGAGCACTTCGATGATAACAAGTAGCACAACAAGTAGTGATGATAAATCAAGTAGTTCATCAACGTCGAGCAGCGATGACGAGTCAAGTTCAACATCGAATGATACGTCAGCAGAGAATACATCATCATCGGATGTTACAACTTCGGCCGCAGATACGACAACCTCAAGTGCTGTTACATCATCATCTGGTACGTCTTCTTCGGCGACGTCGTCAAGTGATACTAATGCAACATCAAGTTCATCAAACGCAACACCTACAACAAGTAGTTCGGAGGATACCCAATAATGCTGACAGTTCTTGATTTAATTAATCATTATCTCGGATATTTTACGACAAATTCAAAAACCAAGGGGCGCATATATACTGTTGTTGGCGCCGGGGGTGTCTGGTACCTACTTTATTTAGCCTATCGTTTTTTTGTGAATGGTCGTTGGTTGCGTGGTGCATTAATTGCTGCAGTATTTTTACTATTACTTTACTTCGTCATTTTGAATGTAGTATATTATTTTACGAAGCGTACGAGTAAGTGGGATATTTCACCTAGAATTGAGAAATTATTAGGGGGACCGCGTGAGGAAAAGAGTGAACGTGAATCGGAGACGGTTATCATGCCGGCTAATGGACTATACAGTCGACAGAATGTTATGTTAGGAACAGTGGTAAGCGACGCGCAGCAACAGGCCAATATAGACACGCTTGCATTAGAGATGCGACAACTTGATTTAATAGCAAATGACTATGGGCATCTTGGTGAACAAGCGCAGCGACAGATTATTGCGCAACAAGGAGTAATTTACGCCAATCACCCAGGGACTTTGTTACCTTATTTTGCAATGCGTGAAAATAATGGTACGCTACAAATATTCGGGGGTATTAACCAATTACAAGCTCGAGAATTAGGTAATGTTTCTATGGTTGGCCTAACCCCTACGTCTCAAGCATTGACTAATTATCGCTTGGCAATAGCCTCAGTAGTCCTTATAGGAGGACCAAGTCATTTAGCGACGCGGAGTGAGTTAGTTGATGATGTGCAGCCCTACAAAATAAAAATAGAAATAGCCTATGATCATATATAACTATACTATTGCATAAAAAAAGAGCTAATAATTGATTATAGCTCTTTTTTCATATGTATATGTTGTATTCCAGCTTCAAAAAAAGTTGCCCCAACCGCTGTAAAGCCAAGGGATTCATAAAAACCTCGGGCCTGAATTTGAGCACCAAGGACAAGGTTTTGAATACCATAAGATGGTGCTAGGGTTTCAATGTATTCCATAAGTTGTCTACCTAACCCCTGCCCACGAAGAGGAAATAATGTAGCGACACGTTGTATGTGCCAAGTATCATCTGATTCTGCTAATACCCGAGCAGTGGCTGCAAGTTTGTTATCCGCATAAATAACGATATGGATAGCATTCTCTTCAGCAGTTTGATCATTCAATTCATCTTTAATGTCAACCCCTTGCTCAACAATAAAAACTGCTTTACGTATTGCTAGGGCATCTTCGTGGATAGGTCCGAGGCCTTGTGCATGTTTAATCTGTATTTTCATAGGATTATTATAGCAAGTTAAGTGCAAAAAAAGCAATGGAGACAACAGTGAGACGCTGGTTCAGCAGAAATTATAAACCTAAACCCTGTAAAGTTGGTATAATGATAATTATGAAAAAATATTTAAAAAATATTTGGCATGAAGCTTTGGCGCCAAAAAATTGGATTAAACAGTTAAATACTCGTAAAGGTTTTTTTACATGGACGGTTGTATTGTTCACGTTAAAGACCATTTTGGCATATGGTGCTGATTTCTATTGGTTACATGTCTCCGATCCTTTGCAGATATTCTTGATGTTAATCAATCCAATTGGGTTTACGATAATTATCTTTAGTATCGCGTTATTTATTAAGCCCAAGCAATTATATTATGGTGCATTGATTTTACTTGATACTGCAATGACGGGTTTATTATATTTAAATGTCATTTATTTTCGTGAGTTTTCTGATTTTATGTCAGTTAACACCATGTTGGGCTACAGTTCGGTTAATCAGGGTGGTAAAGCAGCTGGAGCGATTGTGTTTGGGATTCATGATGTGCTTTTCTGGATTGATATTATCATCCTAATCGGCTTATTCTTAGCGCGAAAAATTCATTTTGATAGTCGTCCAATGGTACGGTTGCAACCATTTAAAATTTTAACCATCGGTGTATTTATTTTTATGGCAAATCTATTGCTGGCTGACTTGAATCGACCCCAATTACTGGTTCGGCAGTTCGATCGAGAGTACATGGTTAAATACCTTGGTATAGGACCGTTTACAATTTATGATGCCATCAATACCTATCAAACTAGTCAAATCCGAAAAACAGCTACACCATCAGAATTGACAGCTGTGCAAAACTACATTAAGAAAAACTATGCTGCGATTAATCCTAAATTTTACGGAAAAGCTAAGGGAAAGAATGTAATCGTCATTCATCTGGAAAGCTTTCAACAAATGTCGATTGATCGAAAAATAAACGGGCAGGAAGTCACCCCATTTTTGAACAGCCTTTACCATAGTAAGTCAACCATTGCTTTTGATAACTTTTTCAATCAAGTAGGGCAGGGAAAAACGTCAGATGCAGAAAATATGTTAGAGACGTCTACATTTGGTTTGCCACAGGGATCTTTATTTACTAAATTGGGTGATGATCAGACTTTCCAAGCGATGCCAGCAATTTTGAACCAACGGGCAGGCTATTCCAGTGCAGTATTCCATGGTAATACGGGTTCATTTTGGAATCGTAGTACAGTTTATAAACGAATGGGTTATCAAAATTGGGTTTCAGGTGATTATTTTGATATTACTGGAAAAAAAGCAACTTCTTGGGGTCTGAAAGATAAGTTGTTATTCCATAATTCAATACCTTATTTGGAGCGACTACAACAACCATTCTATGCTAAATATTTAACAGTAACTAATCACACACCATTTACTTTAGATAAACAAGATCAAGATCCTAATTTCCAAACGAGCAATACTGGATCAAAATTAGTTGATAATTATTTCATTACTAATCATTATCTTGATCAATCTGTGAAAGAATTTTTTGCTTATCTAAAAAAATCGGGGTTATATAAAAATACAGCTGTTGTTTTGTATGGTGATCACTATGGTATTTCAAACACAGATGCCTCTTATTTAGCTTCACTATTGGGAAAAGACTCTGACGATTGGACTGATCTAGACAATGCAAACCTTCAGCGAGTACCATTAATTGTTCATATTCCGGGAATGAAAAACGGTTATGTTGACCATACTTATGGTGGTGAAATTGATGTAGCCCCAACGATAGAACATTTATTGGGCATTAGTACGAAACGTTACATTCAATTCGGGCAAGATTTATTGAGTAAAAATCATAAGCAAATTGTCGCATTTCGAAATAAAGACTGGATAACGCCCGAATATGCCAGTCTATCGGGAAGAATATGGAATACTAAGACAGGGCAGGAAATTGTAACTCCAGGTAAGTCATTGCAGGCCAAGGTTGATAAAATTCAGGCATATGTGAATAAAAAGTTATCCATGTCAGATAACTTAAACCAAAAAAACTTACTTAAATTCTATACACCTGAAGGATTCAAGACAGTCAAGGCTAATAGTTTTGACTATAGTAAAGAAGCAACCATTAAACGACTGAAGAAACAAAATAAAAAATTGGGAACAAAATCAACAAGTTTGTTTGCTCAGAATGGTAATAAGTCAACGTTGAGTGATTATATTACTGATGCACCAGAAATTGATGATGAGAAAACTGATACAACACGATTATTACCACGAAATGCGGATGATTGGAGTAACGACGAATAATTTTTAGAAATCAACCTGTCGTGATGACAGGAATATAAATTTGGAGTAATATATGGCAAAAATTTTAATTGTGCTCGAAAATATTGAACTCGGGGGAATGAAGCGAGCAACAACTGTCGTCGGCAATGCACTGGCAGCAAGACATGAAGTTACCTATTATAGTTTTTCTGATTTACCACCGTTTTATGAATTGTCAGCACCTTTAGTTGTTGCTTCACCCGCGCTACGTCTAACAAGTGATGCGCATCCATTTGAAAGATACGCCCAAGCTATCGAAAATTTTTCACTTTTAGCACAGCGCTATGATGTGGTTATTTTAGCAGGCGGACTACTATCCAGTTTTGCAGCTGTCTTGAAACCGAAGTTGCCACATACAAAACTGCTTGGGTGGATGCATAACAACATTACGACATATAGAGATCAATACTATGCAATGATGCGCGAGGAATTTATAGCCGGCTTACGTGTTTTAGATGCAGTAGTGGTACTAACTGATTTTGATTTAGGTGGTTTTAAAAAATACAATGACCATACGGTTAAAATTTGGAATCCTTTGACAATTGCACCTAAAGGCCCTTCTAAATTGGAGAAACACATTATATCGTTTACGGCACGTATCGCTATTCAACACAAAGGAATTGATTTTGCCGTACAATTGGCCACCAAACTACCGGATGATTGGCAATTAGCAATTGCCGGGGGTGGGATGCAGGAGGATATGGAAACCTTTGGGCAATTAATCAATGAGTATGGGGCGCATGAAAAAATAATATATCGTGGTCCATTGAAAGATAATGAATTGCGTGACCATTATCGTAATTCAAGTTTATTTCTACAAACATCACGCTGGGAAGGATTACCGCTTGTTCTAGTTGAGGCTATGAGTTTTGGGTTGCCAATTATCGCTATGAGACAGACAGGTTCTGCAGAAGTATTAAATGAGGGTGAATTTGGGGTTTTGGTAGAGAACGGTGACATTGATGCTGCGGCTATAGCGATTCAACGGCTGATCAACAGTCGTCAGCAACAACTTGATTTAGCAGAAAAGTCCTTAAATCGTGTTCGTGATTTTCAAATCGAGCCCATTTTGAAGCAGTGGGAAACTTTATTTTAATTATCATACATATATTTGTTGACAAGCAACTTGACAACTATATAATATTAACTTAGAGGTCTAATTCATGGACAATTGCAGCCCTAGTCACAAAAAAACAGCATTCGATAAGTTACAATTCGGGATTGGCGATCTTGCGCGGATGACAGGCGTGTCTACCCGACAACTACGTTATTGGGAAAAACAAGGTTACGTTAAGGCATTGGATCGCAATGATGAGCAAGAGTCCCGTTTGTACGGCTTTCGTGCATTCTTAAAGGTGAGCATTATTAAACAACACATTGATGATGGCGATACCTTACGTACAGCAGTGATCCATGCCGATGAACACATTGACAGTGCAATGATTACAAAGCATATTATGAAACAAGCATTTCAATTTCAGGGCCTAGAAGACTTCCAAGGCACTGTGGCTGTAAATATGGGTTACTTTGATGACGATGAGACACAATTGCTATACGTATTTTTAGAGGATGGTAAAGCCAAGTATCGCGTTGTCGATAGTAAAAAATGATTGTCAAACAGACAGTCATTTTTTATTATGTATATTCGCATTTCTGTGTTGGGCAACTGAATGAAAATAGAGAACTAGATGTATGAAAAAGTGGCAGTATAATTTTATAATAACATCCCAGAATTCTGGTCAAAGTGTTAAGGAACTGTTGATAAAATGGTACGTGCCACAAAGAATTCGTGGCGCTTTGCGAATCAAAAAACATTTTAGTGTGAATAATACTATTGTACCTACCAACTATGAATTACGAACAGGGGATCAGTTGCAGCTTAATTTCGATGCAGATGACTTTCGTACCAGTGAATCAAACTATCTACCCAACCATCAGAAGTCGGTAAATATCATTTTTGAAAATGAAGACTTGGTTGTTGTTGATAAACCTGCAGGTATGAAAATGCATCCGCATTCGCCAACGGAAACTGATACTTTGTTGAACTATTTAGCAGGTGAGTTTATTCAGCGAGAGGTAAGCGATCAGCCTTATATGGTTCACAGGATAGATCGAGCAACTTCAGGTTTAGTAATTGTAGCAAAGAACCCCGTCGTAGTACCAATTCTAGATAGAATGTTAGCAGATAAACAGATTACACGAACTTATGTGGCATGGGTTAGTGGCGTGGTGCAAGCTAATCATGGTACAATCACAGCACCGATAGGAATTGACGCAAGCGATGATCGAAAACGTGCCGTTGACGGGAAAGAAGCCCAAGCAGCGGTGACACACTGGTGGCGAATGCATACGGTGTTTTACAGTTCATTACTACGGGTGCAATTAAGTACAGGACGCATGCATCAAATTCGCGTGCATTTAGCTAGTATAGGACACCCTATTGTTGGGGATGAGCTATACGGTGGTGTACACAATGACCGTATGCTACTACATTCAGCATCCATAAAAATTACGTTACCGTTTGATAAGGGAGTAAGAATGATTACAGGACCACTCCCAATTGATTTTCCAAGACAGCTACGATAAACAATACAAAAAGACGAACACTTGAATGAGTGTTCGTCTTTTTATCTGACATCATTATTTGACTAAGATGAAATTATGCTTTTTTAGTTTCTTTAACTTCTTTTGGTGTACTTGCAACTTCTTCTTTTTTATCAAGGAAGTTAGCAGCAAATGCTGCCAAGGCACCACCAAGTAGGTCAGCAACAAGGTAAACCCATACGTGAGTAAGTGCTTTACCTTGAACAAAGATTGCAGGAGCTAAGGCACGTGCAGGGTTGAATGCACCACCAGTAATTGGCAATACAACAACAACTAACACAGCTAACCAGATACCGATAATAAATGGTGCAGGTACGTTATTTAACTTAGTAACAATTGCAATTACCAAAACGAACAAGAATGTTAATACAAGTTCAAATGCAAATGCATACCAACCTGAACCATCAGAGAAGTTTGTTTGTCCTAGACCAGCTAAGGTTACGAATTGTTTCACAGTCATTGATTGACCAGACAAAGCAGTGGTTACAGTTGATGATTTCAGGTAAGCTGTTACACCGCCATAAACAGCAGCGGAAGCAACAATAGCACCAAGCAATTGTGCAATCACATAGCCAATAAATGTTACCCATGGTAAACGCTTTTGAATAGCCATTGCCAATGAAACGGCAGGGTTAAAATGTCCACCTGAGATATGACCAAAGGCATAGATGGCAACAGCTAATGAAAGACCGAATGCCAAACCGACAGTGATGGCCGATTGTGTTGTAGCTGCTGAATAAACAACGCTACCAGTTCCAAAGAACACCAACATAAATGTTCCAAGGAATTCTGCGATATACTTACGCATGAAATTTCTCCTTATATGTATGTAAAATTACCAACACTTATTATTATACACTCTTAGATTAACTGGTTGTTAAATATTAAGGAAAGGTATAGCTAATATTTTAATAATAATGCATTGACAGCGACAATTATTGTTGATAGCGACATAATTAATGCAGCAATCATTGGGTTTAGCATTATACCAGCAAATGCCAACACACCGGCGGCCAAAGGAATAGCAATAATGTTGTAACTAGCTCCCCACCATAAGTTTTGCACTTGCTTAGTATTGCTACGCTTAGCTAGATTAATAAAATCAATAATTTTTGATAACTGATCAGCTATTAATATAGCATCAGCGGAAGCATGTGCCACTTCCGTTCCAACACCGATGGCAATACTTAAATTAGCTTGAGCTAAGGCTGGGGCATCATTAATACCATCGCCAATCATCATTGTCATACCATGTTGTTGATACTTTGAAACCAACTTAATTTTGTCTTGGGGTGATACTTGGGCATGGATATCTGTTATTTTTAACTCGTCAGCAATCTGGTTAGCAGCCAATTCGTTGTCACCTGTAATCATAACAGGTGTGATTCCTTGATTCAATAAAGTGCGAATAAAGGCAGAGGCTGATTCTTTGAGATGGTCTCCTTGTGCTATTACAGCTATAACGCGTCCCTCTTCCAATAAGTAAGAAATTGAGACTTCTGTTTGTAGTGGCGTAAAAGTAATATGATTTTGTTTGAGATATTTTGCCGATGCAAGTGTATATAATTGATCATCTATTTTACCACGTACACCATAACCAGCAATGTTTTCTACATGTGATGCTTGTATTTTTGGTGCGTGTTTTTCTTTTGCGTAGTTAACGATGGATTGCGCAAGTGGATGCGTGGATTGCTGGTCTAAGGCGCTCATAATTCCTAGTGCTTTACTTTGATCAAAGTCATAGACACTAAAGCGTTGTACAGTAAATTTTCCAGTTGTTAATGTACCAGTTTTATCCATTAAAGCAAACTTTAAATGATTTGCTGCCACTAGTGCTTTACGATTTTTGATTAATATGCCTTCTTTTGCTGCGATCGCCTTTGTTCGATTGATGACCAAAGGTACTGCTAGACCCAAAGCGTGGGGGCAGGCAATGACTAATACAGTTGCGGCAATATTAATTGCAAAACCTAGTCCGCGTAGTGGCGTCCAAATAAGGAGAGAACCAATAGCAAATAATAAAGCCACCCAAAACAGCCATGATGCGACTTTGTCTGCTAGTGTTTCAGCGCGCGATTTCTTATCTTGAGAAGATAGCAAGGTTTCCTTTAGCTGGCCAATAAAAGAATCTTCCCCAACAGTCGTTAATTTGACATCAAGTGTACCATTACCGTTAATGGTGCCACCAACCACTTGAGAACCCATTTTCTTTTCGACTAGTCGACTTTCACCAGTCATTAAAGATTCATCAACCTGGCTTACACCTTCAACTACAGTACCATCAGCAGGGAAAGATTCACCAGCCAAGACACGAACAATCATGTCTGATTTTAGTGTGTCAATAGGCATATCCATCAGCATATCATCATGCTTGACATGAGCAATATTTGGCATTAATTCGCGTAACTTAGCCGTTGCATCTCCGGCTTGCATAGTCACAGACATCTCAATTCGGTGACCTAGAAGCATAATAACATTTAATGTTGCAAATTCCCAAAAGAAATCCATAACGTGAACATGAAATAGTTGCGTTGATAGAACCGCGTAAATAGAATACCAAAAAGTAACATTCAGCCCGACAGTAATTAAGCTCATCATAGCGGGTTTTTTAGTACGAAATTCAGCGCGCGCACCATCCCAAAAAGGTTTGGAACCAATGAAGTAGAGGAGGGTAGATAATAGCGCAGATACCCAAGAACTGCCAGGGAAAGTAAAAGTAAATGGCAAATAGATACCCATGAAGGGTGTGATAATGATGATTGGAATCATTAAGAAAAAAGCCCACCAAAAACGGCGTTTCATGTCTGACATATTCATACTGTCCATGCCGGCATGAGAAGTGTGTTCATGACTGGACATGTCCATATGATCGTGGTTCATGCTTGACATGTCATGGTGCTCATGTGATGTATCTTTATTTGTCATATTCATGTGATCATAGTTCATAGTCATTTACAATCCTCACAGTTTTCGGGTAGACAGTTACAAGCAATGCTTTCCGGGGCATTTTTCATTTTTTGTTCTAGTAACGCTTGTAGTTTGGTAATGTCTGATTGAGATAAAGTCATGTCAGCAAGTACATCCAATAACGTGTGGCCAATACACATGGCGCACATGTCGTCGATTGTGGCACGTAGTGTTTGGGTCATCGTTTCATGTTCACCTACGGTTGGCGTGTATAAGCGGTTACGTGTAGCACCATCTGTGCGTAACAATCCCTTTTTTAGTATTCGATTGATTAGCGTTTTAACGGTTGATGGCTGCCAATTTTTCTGGTTGTTCATAATGTGAATGATTTGATTGGCGGTAGCTTCACCTAATGTCCATATCACACGCATTATTTCCCATTCGCTTGGTGTTAGTAATTTATTCATACCTTTAGTCTACAACTGTAAACTAAAAAGTACAACTATTTTGAATACTTTATGAATAAAAAGGATTGACAAGACAAAGTGTACTGTGTATTATAGTACACGTAGTACAGATGTCATGGGGAGCAATGAAACACACAAAAGAACAGTTATTGATAGGACAACTTAGAAAAACCTATCAAAATTTAATAAGGAAGTGCACAGATGGCGCAAATTCAACGCAGTCAACCATTATATGAGCAGTTAATGTGGCGTATTAAAGCGCAAATTGCGTCTGGTGTATTGCATATTGGTGATAAACTACCATCAGTCCGGGAAATGGCTTTAATTGAGGGATTAAATCCAAATACAGTGGCAAAGGCTTATAAAGCTCTTGAAGCGCAAAATGTGATTGAAACGGTGACCGGTAAAGGTACTTTTGTTCATGAAAACAAGGGCATTGTAGATGATAAATTATTAGCACAATTACGTTTAAAAATGACCGAAATTGTTATTGAGGCCAAACGTGCGTCTATTGATGCCAAGCAGCTACATAGTTGGATTGAAGAATTATATGGAGAAATATCATGAGTTTAATTTTAGAAAATATTTCTAAAAAGATACACCATCATGCCATTCTAAAAAATGCAAGTTTTGAGCTCAAAGAGGGAGAAATTGTTGGACTAGTTGGGCGTAATGGTGCGGGGAAAACAACATTATTTAGAACAATATCTGGGGAGATGCAAGCTGATTTTGGTCGTATAGGTCTAGATAATAAAGATTATATGAAAACAGTTGCAGTTCATGACCAATTATTTTATATTGATATGCCAGACAATTGGTTGGCGTTTTATACACCAAAGCGAGTTAAATCAATTTTGGAAGTTGCCTATACAGACTTTGATTCAGACTGGTATGATGATCGGTTGAAGCAGTTTGGTTTAAACAATAATAAACGTGTTCAGAATTACTCAAAAGGAATGAAAGCGTTGTTTACGATTATTGTCAGCTTCGCAAGCCGTGCCCAATATGTTTTATTGGACGAACCGCTTGATGGATTAGACGTATTAGTTCGGGATCAGGTAAAACAGTTAATTATTGATCGTGTTACAAAAAATAACACGACCGTGCTTATTGCGTCACATAATTTGGTTGAGCTTGATACCTTAGTTGATCGTATTCTATTACTGAAAGATGGCACAATTGATCGTGCATTTGCGATTGAAAATAATAAAAACATTAAAAAGTATCAACTGGCTTACGATGGGGATGTGATGCCGGAATTTCTAAGAAACAATGGAACGATTATTGCTCAAGTTGGTCATATTGTAACCATTGTGTTTGATAATTTTGATGAAGATATTGGTATTAAGTTAGCTGGATCAGATTTCAAGTTCATAGAAGAACTACCAATTAGCAGTGAAGACATATTCCGTGCGAGCTTTGCCAACGAAGTATACGCTTGGCAGCAAGAATTGGGGGGGGAACAATGAAACAAGCACTACGGCTATATGGCAGGATTAAATCTAATCAAATTATATTAATAGCGATTCTTGGTGTTCTAGTAACTTGTTTTATTGGGGGCGTGAATACATATTATGGGCGAGCAATAACAAACATAGGCAGTGATAGCGAGTTGGGAGGCGTACTTATGGGTATAATGCTCCTAGCAGCAGGCGCCGCTACGTGCGCAGATCAAACAAGACACTTAAATACCTGGTTGAGTACGCAGAGCGCTTCTAGAAGGCAGTTCTTCATCAGTAAAGTGGTGTGGATGATTATTGCGCCAATTGTACTGGGTGCTGCTATTGACCTATTCATGTCCATTACAATACGCTCTGATAATTTGCACAAGGTGGCGAGTAACAATTTAAACGACGCTGTGGAATTATTTTACGTTGCTAGTGTGGTGGTGTTGGTTAGTACAATTATTGGGCCAATATGGCAAAAAATTGTAATTAGTTTATTTGTGTTAATTGTGTGGTCATCAATATCTGTTGGCGTCAATACTATATCTTTTAAGCTCGGTATGAAAGAGTTATCTCAAAGTACAGAGTTTATAATGTTAGTAACATTTGTCGCAGCAATGCTCTTATTAGGTGCTAGCTATTATATTGTGGGCATTATTGGTACAGAAAGTGAACATGACACAGTACGTGTACCTGCTTTGAGATGGCCGGTAATTATATTTGTATTTGCATCAACATTGGCTCTTCCACTTCTTAATGGAAGTTCCCTAACGGCGGGTTCATTTGTATTACCAGCAATTTTGAGCGTAATCACATTCATCTTCGTATTTAAACCAAAACTATCTTGGCAAAAATAGTTGATTCAATAAAAGGGGAAAAACATGGCATTATTGGAAGTAAAGAACGTTAATAAAAAGTATGGTAGTAGAGCAGCAATGGATGACGTCAGTTTCAATGTTGAAGCTGGTCACATTGTTGGATTGATTGGTCCCAATGGCGCTGGTAAATCAACAACCATGCGTGCTATTACTGGTTTAATGAGCTACTCATCTGGACAAATCACGTTTGATGGGCAACCTGTGACCTTTAATAATCATAGTGCGCTTGATAAAATTGGTAATTTGATTGAATATCCAGCCATTTATCCGAACTTAACCGCGCTAGAACACTTGAAGTTGTATGCAATGGACACAAAAAATCCCGCTGATTTCAAAGAATTAATGCATAAAACGCAAATAGACGGGGATAATTTTGGAAAGCGCAAGGCGAAAAATTTTTCATTGGGTATGAAACAGCGACTTGGTATTGCTATTGCGCTCATCCGAAATCCAAAATTAGTTATTTTGGATGAACCAATGAACGGACTTGACCCACAATCGGTTCACGACTTGCGTGAATTAATTCGTTCGTTGGCTGAAGAAGGGGTGGCTTTCTTGATTTCAAGCCATCTATTGGATGAATTGCAAAAACTAGTGGATGATGTTGTAATCATTAATCACGGAAAAATTATTCAAACGGCTACCATAGAGACATTCTTTATTCATGACCAAGCACGTTGGACATTTGACACTAATGATAATGAATCAGCTCTACAAATCGCACAAGATAAAAAATGGCAAGCTACAATCGACAACGGACAGTTGCAAATTAGTGGGGCAGAAAATTTGCAACAAGTGATCACAGCATTCAATGCAGCCAATATACAAATTCAATCACTTAATACTGCAACTGGCAATCTAGAAAAGTCACTACTTGATATGCTAGCGGCTGATAATCAGGGGGAATAACGCATGTTAACATTAATGAAGCAAGAATATTACAAAGCATTCAAGCAAAATAGATTATACATTTGGTTGATTTTAGGATTTATTTTTCCCATTGCTATCATCGGCATTTTTAAGTCAACAAGATCAGCTGGATCGATTATTAATCTTGGTCAGTCCTTAATTTATGTTGAAATGGCAGGAATCATTATTACTGCTTTGTCTATCTCTCAAGAGTTCGGTTTTGGTACAATTCGTCCATTGCTGTCACGTCGCTTTAGTCGAGGGGAAGTGTTCATCAGTAAGTTGTTATTAAACATTAGTGTTTACATTGGATTGTTTTTATCAGCTTTTATTGGTACTGTTTTGGCTACTGCTATATTTGCCCCTAAATATGATTTCTCACAAAAGTTAGGATATATAGGGAATAGTTGGCAGGGTATGATGATTTCGATTATGGATGTAGCACTTCAAATGATATTTGTGGCTGCATTAGTATTGATGGTTACGAACATGGTCAAAAGTTCAGGAGCTGCTATTGGACTTGGCGTAGTGATGATAGTTGCTACACCAATCATCTCTGTCATTTCGTTAAAATTAATTGATTTAGCACCAATCTTGAAGTGGAATCCATTCAATATTTATTTAGGTATTGCTAGTCTTGGACAAGTTAAACTTAGTATAATGGCACAAATAATGGATATGTCACAAGGAGCAATGATATCAGCATATTTGATATATATTGTGTTGATGTATGGTATCGCTTATTTAATCTTTAGAAAACGCAGCGTTTAAAATTGATAAATAATAAAAAACACGAACGTAATGTGAGTTCGTGTTTTTTATTTAAAAGTCGGCTGAGGAAGCATCAGTATGGAATCCACCCACGCCAGTGAGTGAGTCTAATGATGCAATTTCTGCTGATGTTAGAGCAAAGTCGAATACATCGGCATTGGCTTTAATGTATGTTTCATGTGTTGATTTTGGTAAAGGTAAGAATCCCTTATCCAAGGACCAACGAATTAATATTTGCGGCACCGATTTATTGTATTTTTTACTCAGATCAACGACTTGTGGTAAATCAACGAGCTTTCCTGTACCTAGTGGGGAATAGGCTTCGTTAAGCATGCCATGATCTTTATCATAGGCAACTAATTCTTGTTGGTTATCAGAAGGATTTAAAAAGTTTTGATTAACCATGGGTGCTATAGTTTGTGTTTTGGCTAGTGCTTCTAGATGTTCAATTTGGAAATTCGAAACGCCAATGGCTGTCGTTTTTCCTATTTTATATTCATCTTCCAAAGCACGCCAAGTATCTGCGTTTGCATCAATCCAGGCGTCCTTTCCTTGTTTTTGCAGGGCAGCAGGATTTGGCCAATGGATTAAATATAAATCAACGTAATCTAAGCCAAGCTTGCTAAGGGATGTGTCAAGCGCTTGTATAGCTTTTTCATATGTGTGCGCATCATTCCAAAGTTTAGTCGTTACAAACAATTCATCACGTGGAATACCAGAATCTTTTATGGCACGACCGACAGAATCTTCATTACCATATACAGCCGCTGTATCGATGTGGCGATAACCTGCTTCTAGAGCCCAACGCACAGACTGATAAGCTTCTGTACCGTTTGCACTTTGCCAAGTTCCAAACCCAATTATAGGAATTTCGATGCCGTTGGTTAGCTTATATGTATCTACAAGGGACATGTGATTTACCTCCGTGAGTCTTTTATTATACGGTGTTATTTTGATAGCACCAGTTACCCTCAGTATAACATGTCAGTCTCACTAATTGATTTTTAGTGCACGGAGAAAAATAATTACTTTAACACTGATTTAATGTTAGTGCAGTACAGTGATTATATTGACAATAATACTTAAATTTGTCAAATTAGCGAAGCCCCCTAAAAAAGATACACTCAATCTATTATTATTCTCTCAAATTATAATTCTCTTCTCTCCCCCGTATCTTTGGATGCGGGGGTTTCGTTTTGAGTGATGAAAGAATCTAGCTGTTTTAAAGCAACTAAAAAGCACCAAAACCTTATCGATTTTGGCGCTTTTTTTAGGACTGCTCCACTTGGATTCGAACCAAGGACCTGCGCATTAACAGTGCGTTATTCTACCACTGAACTATGGAGCAATTAGCTGAATTAATCAACTATTAAAGTATATCAACGTTGGAATATCTTGTCAACAGTTTACTGCGAAAGTAACTGCTTAATTTTTTGTAGTGCTGTTGTGAGCTGTGATTCTGATATTGTCAGTGGCGGTAACAAACGAAGCGTATTGTGTCCGGCACTCAAGGTAACAATTTTTTCATCCAATAAGTCAGTAACAACTTGCTTTACAGGTATGTTTAATTCAATACCGGCCATCATACCAAGGCCCCGTACTTCAACAACGCTACTTAACTCTTTGAAGGTTGCCAATTCCTGCCAAAAAAGATTAATTTTTTCTGAAATACTAGGCAGGATTAAAGATAATTCGTCTAGTGTTGCACTAGCAGCACTCATGGCCAGTGGATTCCCGCCAAATGTTGAACCATGTGCATTATATGAAAATGAACTGGCAAATTCGTTTTTAGCAAGCATTGCACCCACAGGAACACCGCTAGCCAATGCTTTGGCATTCGTAAAAATATCCGGTTGAAAATGATAGTTTTCAAATGCAAACTTTTTTCCCGTGCGTCCCATGCCAGTCTGTACTTCATCAATCATGATTAAAGACCCATTATCATGAACTACTTGAATTAGTTCTGTAACAAAATCTTGATGCGCAGGAATGACACCTCCTTCGCCTTGAACAAGCTCAAGCATTACGCCAGCAACGTCCGTATTAAGGAGTTCTTTTAAACTGTTAATGTCATTAAACTCTGCATACTGGAACCCAGCTAACATAGGTAATCCGTAATGGATGCTATCTTGTCCAGTTGCTGACATAGCAGCATAAGTACGACCGTGAAAAGAGTTTTTGAAAGTAATGATTGTTTCCCGCTTAGTCACTAAACGGGCTAACTTAATTGCCGCTTCGTTAGCTTCCGCTCCTGAATTGGCAAAATAAGTGGTATAAGCTTCACCACCTAATTTTGCTGCCACAGTTTCTTGCAATTCATTTTCGTATAAATTAGGCAAGTGCCAGATTTCTTTAGCTTGAGCAATAAGTGCCGATACAACAGCATCATTATTTGCGCCAACGTTATAGACACCAATACCACTGGATAGGTCTGTGTACTCATTGTTTTTACCGTCAGTCCAGGTGGCGTTTTTAGTTTTCTTAAATGTTAGTGGGGCACGTTGATAGTTTGGAAATAGCGTCATGTGATATACCTCAAATTGTGACAATAGTACCGGGATGGGTAACTGTATTTGTAATATGAACAGCGTGCACGCCATGACGTGCTGCAAATAAGGCACTGTTTACTTTTGGAATCATGCCACCGGTAATCATCTGTGTTTTTTGTAATTCTTCCATCGTTTTGGAAGTTAGATTTTGTAAAATATTTCCCTTAATTTTCACACCAGAAACATCTGTTAATAGATATAATTCATCAGCCTTTAGATACTTAGCCAGAGCTGTTGCCGCGTGATCCGCATTAACATTTAACCACTGACCATTATTGGTAATTGCCATCGGAGCAATAATAGGAACGAGATTTTTTTCCCAAAGGTTATGAATTAATTTAGTATTCACTTGGTGAATGTTGCCAACGTATCCGAATGTGTCTTGATCAATTGTGTGACCAGTTAACAGTTGATCACTTGCAGCATTTAATCCAATTACAGATAGACCATTGACACGGCAAGCTTCAAGTAGCGCAGGTTGTACCTGACCTAGGAGTGCCATTTTTGTGATGTTGATACCATTTTGTGTTGTAAAACGAATACCGTTTATCTTTTGAACAGGTTCATTAAGTTGTGACATCAAGGCAGAAATTGTATCACCACCGCCATGAACAATCGCAATTTTATAATGTTGTTTTTGCCAAAATTTGATAGTATCAAAAAAGGCAGGTGTGAGTTGAGTGGCGGCATTGCCACCAATTTTGATGACTATTTTTTTCATTAAACTTTATCTCCCATAAAACGAACAAGATGAGAATGGATTCTCACGTTGTATAAAGTGCATTAATTTTTACATATTCGTATGTTAAATCCGAACCCCAAGCACAACCGGATTCGGTACCGGCATGTAAATCAACATCAATGTGAATGTCATGCTCCTCAAGTTTTTCTGCCATGGCATCGGCATCAAAAACGGCAGGGGCACCATTTACTAATACAGCGATTTGATTAATGCTAATATCAATAAGATTTGGGTTAAGATCGACATTGCTGGCTCCAATAGCAGCGATAATGCGGCCCCAATTAGGATCTTTACCAAAAATAGCCGTTTTTACTAATGAAGAACCGACAATTTTTTTAGCCACCATTCGCGCATCAAGAGCACTTTGCGCATGATTTACAGCAACAGCAATTAATTTAGTGGCGCCTTCGCCATCATTAGCAATAGCAATCGAAAGAGCCGTGGTTACCGTGTGTAACATATTTTTGAATTGTTCATATTCAGCTGTATGATCCTCAATCATTTTATGACCAGCCAAACCGTTTGCCATTACTAAGACAGTGTCATTAGTTGATGTGTCACCATCGATTGTAATTTGATTAAAACTTGTCTCAACATCTTCTGAAAGTGCCTGCTGTAAAAGTTTGGCATCAATGTTAATATCGGTCGTTATAAATCCAAGCATGGTAGCCATATTCGGATGCAACATGCCTGAACCTTTTGCTACACCACTCATTGTGACAATTTTGCCCTGAATAGTGGATTGAATGGTAATTGACTTTTCCTTAGTATCAGTAGTCATAATAGCGTGCGCAAACCCGTTTGTGTCACCATCAATCTTTAACTGTTTGATGCCGTTGATAATCTTATCGATTGGCAGTACTTTGCCAATAATACCGGTAGAAGCGACACCAACCAGGTTGGTGTCGATATTTAGTTGTTGTGCGGTAAACTCTTGCATAGACTCTGCATGTGCCATACCAATACTACCAGTGACAGCATTAGCATTTCCAGAATTAACAATAATGGCTTGCAATTGACCATTTTGAATCGTTTTTTTATCCAGTTGAACTGGGGCGGCCTGCACTTGATTCGTGGTAAAAACGCCAGCCACGCTAGCTATTACGTCACTGTAAATCCAACCAAGATCTTTTGATTTGTGCTTGAGGCCAACGTGTTGGCCATCCGCGTGAAATCCTATGGGAGCAGCAATGTCAGCTGTTGATAGTGTTGTAATTTGATTTAATAATTCTGTCATAAGGATTTTCCTAAGTATATTTTTAGACGTTAGTATAATGAATATTATGCGTATTGAGCAATCAAATGAAGTCCTGTGCTTTCCTCTAAATCAAACAAATGATTCATGTTTTGGATGGCTTGTCCAGCAGCGCCTTTGATCATATTGTCAAGAACACTAACAATGGTGAGGTATTTGGTATCAGGATTGTATGTTAGTCCAATATCAGTAAAGTTAGTACCGATAACCTGTTTGATGCTTGGTAATTGATCTTTGGGCATGACACGGACAAATTGCTTATTTGCATACGTTGCAGTGTACAATTCTTGAATTTTTTCGGCCTGACTGTCGTCGTTTATCTTGACATAAGCACTGACAAAAATGCCGCGATTAATTGGAAGTAGGGATGTGGTGAATTGAATATGAGTAATATCGGATTGCCATTGTTGCAGTTGCTGGGTAATTTCAGGAATGTGTTGATGATGGTTGGCCTTATACATGCTGAAGTTTTCATTAACGTTAATAAAATGACTCGCTAACGTCAGGGATTTGCCAGCACCGGATAATCCGCTTTTAGCATCAATGACGATGTTATCTTTATCAAGCAGGTGGTTTTGTGCAAGAGGGGCAAGAGCAAGAAGTGTGGACGTTGCATAACAACCAGGATTAGCAATATAAGTTGCTTTATTGTCATAAAAATCAGCTAAACTATAGTGTGCCTGTTGAATGATTTCATCAGAGGCTGGTTCTTTTTTATACCATTTTTTATAAATATCAGCGGGAAGACGGAAATCACCAGACAAATCAATGACGGGAAATTTAGCTTGAATAAAGTCCTGGGCTAAATTTTTGGAAACACCGCTGGATGTTGCAAAAAATACAAGATCAGCTTCCTGCATAATATGCATTGGATCGAATACCGTAGGCGTTAAATTATACATTGATTTTAGATGCGGAAACTGTTCGCTAATGTCAGTATTTTCTGTTTGGGTATTATGTATGGACACAACCTTGGCATTAGGATGATTGTAAAGCAGTCGCAATAATTCGAGACCGCCGTATCCTGTAATGCCAACGATAGCAATTTTTATAATTTTGTCTGTCATGGTGTGCCCTCCTTGTGTTTGATGTTTTAAATATTAAACCAATAAGCATTTAAATACAATAAATATGCAAAACAAAATTGGATATTTTAAATTTAATGTATAAAAAAACACTTCATACGAAGTGTTAAGCTCGTGCAGGTAATTCAAGAATTGCTATATCAAGTACGTGTTCCATACTTTTGGAACGTAATTCATTGAGGAAAAATCCGTCCTGCAGGTCCAATTTAGTATCTAAGGCGAATACAGTTAGTGTGTAGTTATGAGTTTTATCAGGGGGCATTGGGCCAATATAAGATTGATTTATGCTAGCATTGGCTGGGTGCCCTAATTTTTGCACATCATGCCAAGTTGAATTGGTACCAAATGTACCGCGTTTGGTAGCACGAAGATTTTCAGGAATATTAGTTACAGGGAGGTTTGCCGCTAACCAGTGAATCCAGGGGAAGCCGCATACAGGAACGGCATCATAGTCGATTAAACTGACAGACAATGATTGGGTACCAGCCGGCGTGTTAGATATTTCAACTGGGAAATTAGTGGTTGGCATATCATTGGTACGATAATTAGCAGGTGCATATTTAGCATACTTGTCTGGTATAAAACCGTTATCAAGTGTGACATCTATTTTCATGATCATCATTCTCCTATTAAGTTTTTCTTGGCCTGTGCCAAACGTGTGCGAACAGTGATGGGCATTTCAGAATTATATTTACGAATGGACGAAATGGCATCAATAACAACCTTCGTGCGGGTATCTATGTCTTGTATGCCAGCAGTTTTTGAGTCTATCTCCTTTTCGAATCGTTCAATAAAATCAAGCTGGAGTTGTGTTTTATCAGCGCGGAGGGTCTCGGCTGCGGCAACTTCACCGTTAGAATCAAGGTCAGTTATAGCTATATTATACCCCTCAAAAAATTCTGATGCATTGGTCGTGTTTTGCCAAGTAATCGGCTCACTTACTGCTTCAATATTTTTTTCTGTCGTTTTTTTCTTTTTGAAAATGTTAAAGAAAGACATAATTAGAAATCCTTTCAAGTATAAATATATAGTAATTTTTCATGTTCGTTTAATGGCGAACAAACGTTTTATCTGATACAATAAAAATAGTTTTTGGATCGGGGAAAATTATGGCAGCACATAAAACGGTATTTAATGACAAACAACGTATCTTGCGGCTTTATTCAGCATTGATAAGCCATCGAGCGCTCTCAATTGAAGAAATTGAGGACATGTTTTTTATTGGCCGAAAAACCGTCCAACGCGATATCTCCGAAATTCGAACTTTTTTGCATGATTTGCAAATTGGCGAACCAATTAAATCTGAGATTATTTTTGATCGTCATTCTAAAAAATATCGACTAACAGAAATGGATAACTTGTTTCGAGTTTTTGACAAAATCAATAAAATTGATGAAGAAGAATAACCTTTTGATTTATTTATTGTTCGTTAATTGGTCAAAATCATCGACCATATCTTTTGGTCCGACAACGGAAACAATGTCTTTTTCGTGGAGTTTGTAGGTTGAGTCAGGGGCGACAATAACATCACCGTCATGACGAACAGCTATGACATTTAGCCCAAATTTTTTCCGAATGTTCAGGTTGCTAATGGATCGACCGTAAAATGCAGGATTAACAATTTGAACTTCGGCCATGGAATAGTCATCAGATAGCTCAATAAAATTCAACATGTTAGGCGCAAGAAGTTTGCGTGCTACTCGTTCGCCCATCTCGCGTTCAGGTTGTACGACGACATCTGCGCCTATTTTTGTGAGCACACGTAGATGGGTACGGTTTTCAGCCTTGGCAATAACATTCTTGGCACCAAGGTCTTTGGCGTTGATAGTCGCTAGAATACTCGCTTGCATATTATGGCCAATGGCAATCACAATATGATCAAAACTAGCAATATCTAGTTTGCGTAATACTTCATCTTCTTGGGCATCTGCAATGACAACTTGTGTTGCAATATCACGATAATCATTAACATGTTCTTCACTAATATCAATGCCTAAAACATCTTGCCCATTTGCAACCAATGTTTCCAAAAGGGCGCCGCCAAAACGTCCGAGGCCTATAATGGCATAGGTTTGTCTCATTTTTATTTCTCCTAACTATGGGTTGTAATACGCTATCCAATGATAACGGATTCTTCTGGGTATCGGAAGGGGGCTTTATCATCATGCACATTTAGAATGGAGAACATGACGGTATAGATACCGACACGACCAATGAACATTGCAAGCATGATAATAAGCTGTCCAAAGGTTGTTAGATGTGGGGTCAAGCCAAGCGTTAAGCCAGTTGTAGCAAAAGCACTGACCACCTCAAAAATAATGTATTCTAGCCCATAATGTGCGGTGTGCTCTTGAGTAAGCATTAATAGAAATGATAAGATGCCCAAGAATGCTAGCGATACGAAAACTAATAGCAGTGCACGAACAATGTTTTCGTGTGATAAGCGACGATGCGAAAATACAACATCCTTTTTCCCACGTAAAGCAGCGTGTGTTTGTAGAATCAACACACCAAGCGTAGTGGTTTTGATACCACCAGCAGTTGATCCGGGTGTACCACCGATATACATCAACATCATTGTTAATAGTACAGTTGCTGAACTCATTGAATCAAAACTGAATTGCGCAAAACCAGCGGTTCGGTATGAAATAGACATAAACAATGTATCGAAAATGCGGTTTATAGGTTGAATGCCTTGAGCAGAGCTCATATTACGTTCGGTCAATTCAAACAACAACCAACCACCTACAATTAGAACACCTGTCATAACAAGTGCTAGCTTGGAGTGTAATGTTAGGCGATGTGTTGTTCGATATATGAGTAGATCACGCCAGACTAAGAACCCGAGAGAGCCAGCAACGATTAGGAAGGCAATAATTAGTAGAATCCAAGGTTGATTATTATAAGCAGCTGTCTCGTGAGGTAAAATTGAGAAACCAGAATTACCAAATGCTGAGATGGCGTGAAATACAGCATAAAACATACCATGTTTCCAACCAAAGTCATTTATAAAGAAAGGCGCTAACAACACTGCACCGATACTTTGAATAATAACTGATAGTTTAATAACATACCCAAAGACCACCCGTGTATCATAGAGACTTTCCAAGTTATAAACTTCTTGAACCATCATTTTACTTCTTAAATCCATTTTTTTTCGGGTTGCCGTAAATAACAGTACTGAAAATGACATGAATCCTAGCGCGCCAATCTCAATCAGAACCATGATGACGATTTGACCAAAGGTGGTCCAATGAGTTGCTGTGTCAACAACTGTGAGGCCAGTAACTGAGGCTGCTGAAGTTGCTGTAAATAAGCCATCCATGAAGGTGTGACCCACATTACCATGATAACTAAAGGGCAGCATTAGTAACAGCGCACCGACTGTAATGACTGTTAAAAAGCCTAATGACAATCGTTGCGGCATTGATATGCGCGACCAAAAAGTATGGCGTTGCGATTGGTCATGAAATTTTTGCATTTCAGCTGCAGTTGGTAAATCGATTTTTCTAGACATATTTATTTTTGTAGGGTTCTTTCTCGAAATAGGTTGTTGTTTAATAGAGAGGTATATTACCTTTGTTCAATTATACACTGTGGGTTGTAAAATCGGATGTTTTTGGATAATGAGCTGATCAAAATCAGCTATTTGATAGACGGCTTAGCCACGATAAGGATTGCTGTTTACAAATGACGGCACTAATGTTAATATAAAATGTTCGAAAAATTATGATAGAATTGTTAGATTATTATAATCGTAATTAGATTTATCATGTCTAGGTAAAAAGACACACATGCGTATTGTGAACTAATTAAGGGGACTTATCAAATATGATTCGATTAATGCAAAATAAAAATCAGAGGAATAATGTTAGTGTACGTATTGCTATTTATTTGACCTACATTGTACAGGGATTTGCTTTAATTATTTTAGCGCAGACTGTGCAGCAATTAAGTGAATTGTGGGATGCCTCAATTGCTGGTACAACTGCTGTCGTTTCAGCAATTGGTATTGGAAAGTTAATTGCCTATCCAATTTTGGGAGAATTGTCTGATCACGTTGATAGAAAAAAATTATTAATGATGGCGATGCTCATGTATTTAATATTTTTTACTATTTTACCATTAACAAAGAATATATTTTTCGCCGTTGTCATAACTACGCTGGCAGGACCAGCCAACGCGGCATTAGATTCTGTGGCCTACCCCACATTATTAGAAATGAATCATGGCAAATCTAGTGGGAATGTACTCATTAAAGCAATGATTTCATTGGGTGAGGGGATATTACCGATTATCTTAGTCATGTTGATTAATCAACATATTTGGTTTGGCTGGTTATTTTGGGTTGCCACGGCTATTCTAATAGTAAATTTAATCATCATGACCTCAATTAATGCAGCTGGATTTTACACTATTCGCGCCTCAAAAGGGGGCAAGAGAGTCAACAGTAAGGGTACATGGCATTGGAATATTACAAAAATATTATTTATGATTTATGGCTTCAGTGCAATGTGGGTGATGATTCATTTTACTCAGTGGGTCACGCGATATTTTCACATTGTACAATCTTTTTCAACAGTTAGTTCGCATGTACTAATGTCTTTTTACAGTATTGGCTCACTCATGGGCGTGGGCACTTTGTTCTTATTGACCAACCGTGGATGGATCAGCGAAAAAATATTGTTAATGATTACAGCGATAGGAACAATAGTTGGCTTAGTTATTGTCGTTTTGAGCCAAGAAACAATCAGTGCTAGTTTTGGTTGCTTTATTTTTGGCTTTTCAGCCGCAGGAGGAGCGTTACAGTTGGGACTGAGTCAATTAATAGCCTCAGATCCAAAGTTTTCAGGTCGTTTGACCGGTCTCTATTTTTTCTTTGGTAGCATTGCATTTTTTATTATGCCAATTGTCACTGGGCACTTTGCCGCACAACACTTGCAAGGTGTGATGTTGAGTTTGTTGGCTGTGGCTGGTTTGAATTTGTTTATTGTAGTCTTTAATTTCTATCATTCGCGACAGGTAACGAAACAATAATTTTATAAACAAACACAAAAAAAGCAAGACATGGTAGTCTTGCCTTTTTTGTGTCTGTTTATAAGTTGGATAGATACTTTTTCATCCGGTTCTGAAAATCAACCAGTGGTTCTGGATCAGGTTGGCTCATCCAGACGGAAATAAACGATGTGAGCATTTCAATTAAGTATTCTGTAGTTAGAATATCGGCAGCCAATTTAGGATTATATCGTGTAATTAGTGATAAATATTTAGATTTAATAAATGTAATCCAAATATTTCTGATATATGGGCGTGTATATAAAAGGTGTAATTCTTCTTTTTTTTCGTAGAGCATCGGTGCCATGTCGTTGATGAAAACTGATGTAAGATTGTCATTGGTTGACAAGCTTGTTTCTACCTTGATTTTAACGTCTTTGTCAATTCGATTGATTACAGCATAAAATAAATCATCATATGAGGGATAATATTTTTTAATTTTTTGGATAGCGATACCAGAAGTTTTTTCTAGTTGTTTGAGACTAGGCTTATCTTCTCTGTTTGAATGCATATTGGCTAAGAAAGATAGTAAAATTAGCTCTTCATCATTGTCTTCACACGAATTAGTCGGTGGAATAATAAAAAAGTCCAGAGGCAAATCAAATTTTTCAATAATTAATAGCATCATTTCTGTTGTGGGGTGCCCTTTATGACGTTCCCAATTAGAGACAGATTGAAATGAAATATATAATTTTTCAGCGAATTGCTGTTGTGTTAGTCCGTGTTTTTTACGGAGCGCTTTAATTTTATTACCAATCTCCATAATAGTCTCCAAAATAATTCTTTGTTACCATGATATAACATATTTGGAATGAATCCAATATTTTATCATAAAATGTCTGGATAATCACTAAAAAATTGATAATTATTAGTGATAGATTTTGGAATTTATAAAAATCTACTTTGATATAATACTAAAAAGGATGAGAAATATTCTTTATTCTGCACAACTTGAGCGAAAAGGTTGTGGGGGACAGAATATTTCAAAGGCGATGAGATAAAAGGAAAAAAGTTAGATTACGTATTATTAAGAATAAAAATAGTAAAGAGTAGTTTCACCGAAGTATAAATTTTAAAGGAGACATGCGAGTGAATGCTGAAGAAACGATTACTCAAGGCGAGTATGACATTGTAGAAACTGAACAATTACAGAAAATTTATGGTGGTGATTTAGGTGAAGCCCTTAAATACTATAGGCAAGCTGCAGGTTTAACCGCTCGCGAATTATCCCGAAAAATGAATATCACACCAGCGGCTTTGTCTAACTATGAAAATAACAAAAGAAGGCCGGACTTAGAATTCGTTAGAGATGTTGCTCATCAACTAGATTTATCAATTGATACGTTATTAGAAAGTATGTGAGTTAACAATGTGTTGATTTTGGTTGAAGTAGATTTGAATATTTGTAATACTATATTAGGTAGTAGATGAGGTATACATCATTTGCTATTTCTCATAAAGTATAAGAATTATATTTTTTAGGCAGTGGCACAAGAAAGAATGGTTAGTAATAATTTGGAGTTTCAAGGCGTAATTATGAATATAATTAATGAAATACTCTAAGTTGTATTTTCAATATTATTATTATTATTATGAAATGGTATAGGGATGTCCCGCAACAACTTTTGCAACGATTATGCTACTATGCCAGATAATAAATGGATCTAATAAGGCTGTATGTGCTATGTGCATGTCGTAATCTGCGGTGCAAAAAATACATTTGTTAATCTTATTGTGAATAATTCGTTATCCAATGACAAATTTGCGGGAGGAAATCTAATTACTACACTGGAAATATATGTGCACTTGCTAAGAATTTGCATATTTTTATACAGAGTTTTTAAGTAACAAGATGCTAGTAAAGTAAACTTAACGGGGGACAGAAGTGATGTTAAACAGTTTTGAGCAAATGAATATTGAACAACTAGAAACAGTGGTAGGTGGGGTAATGACTGGAAGAGGCCTTGCCAGAGCTATTGGAGGAGGAATTGTTGGTGGCGTGATCCGGGGAATACCAGGAGGACCAGCTGGGATGTTCGTTGGAGCACATCTTGGAGCGGCAGCGGGAGCAGCTACTTATGCTGTAACTCATTATTAACAGTCATTGTACTGTGATAAATACTAGCGAGAGATGATTTATGAAAAAGATAAGCAATAAAAAGAAATTAATCAAACAATTTTTACTAATGGATTGTGGCGCACTAGTATTTGGAATCGTATTTTTTTTGATAACAAATATGATAGGGGAAAAAACTACTATATTAGGTGCAGCTATAGCAACAATCATATTTTGGGTATTTGATTTTGTTTTACGTGGATTTCTTGGCAAATTTAAAGAATGTTAAATATAGCTTTTGTTTTTGCGGCCGTTCACGGACCATCGATACCGGAATAATGGACTGTTTATTTAACCGCAGGTGCATTGTTGGTGATTGTCCGCTTAGTGACCAAAAAGTTACAATATTTAGTAATGTTTCATATGGCATATAGCTTAATGTCACCGGTTGGCTTGTAAAATAAGGAAAAGTAATCATGATAAGTGGGCGTTACCTCAATTTGCTCTAATCAATAGGTAAAATGATTGCAACATACGTGTTTAGAGAACATGGTATAATATTATTTAAGGAAAATTCCGCGAACAGTTTTTGTCCGCGGAATTTTTACAACTTATTATAGAAAGAAGCAGAGAGTATATGACCGAATCAACACCAGTCATTGAAATGCGACATATTATCAAAAAATTTGGTGATTTTGCGGCCAATGATGACATTAACCTACAAGTCCAACAAGGTGAAATTCACGCGTTACTTGGTGAAAACGGTGCAGGAAAATCAACATTAATGAATATTTTGACAGGATTACTACAGCCTACTAGTGGCGAAATCTTGATTAATGGGGAGAAAGTATCAGTTGATTCACCCTCAAAATCCGATGCTTTAGGCATCGGCATGGTGCATCAACATTTTATGTTAATTGACGCTTTTACTGTAACAGAAAATATTATTCTCGGTTCAGAAGTGACAAAAGGATTGTCCTTGGACACTAAAACTGCTGCTAAGAAAATACAAGCTTTGTCAGATCAATATGGTTTATCAGTTGATCCAATGGCTAAGATTTCTGATATATCAGTTGGTCAACAACAGCGTGTTGAAATATTAAAGACCCTTTATCGTGGCGCTGATATTTTGATTTTTGATGAACCAACAGCAGTTTTGACACCACAAGAAATCGATGAGTTAATTGTCATCATGCACAATTTAGCACAAGAAGGAAAATCAATTATCTTGATTACGCATAAACTTGACGAAATACGTGCTGCTGCTGATACGGTGACGGTTATTCGTTCAGGAAAATCAATTGATACTTTCCCAGTTGCTGGCGTGTCTTCTCAGGAATTAGCTGACTTGATGGTTGGTCGCGAAGTTAGTTTTAAAACTGAAAAAGAAGTGGCTCAACCCGGTAAAGTGATATTGTCGATTAATAACTTAGAAGTTCAAGATGCACGCCGTGTTGCTGCTGTTAAAAACTTTTCGCTTGATGTGAGAGCAGGTGAAATTGTTGGTTTAGCTGGTATCGATGGAAACGGGCAAACAGAATTAATCCAGGGAATTACTGGATTAACAAAGGTACAAGAAGGACATGTTAAGCTAAAAGGAGAAGATATTACCAACAAAAAGCCACGTCATATTACTGAAGCGGGTGTTGGTCATATTCCTGAAGATAGATTGCGTTTTGGTATGGAAGTTGAAATGACGTTGTCTGAAAACTTGTCGTTGCAAACGTACTATAAACAACCTATTTCAAAATCAGGTGTCTTGCAACCTGCTGAAATGGATAAATTAGCTGACAAATTAGTTCAGGAATTTGATGTGCGAGCTGCTAGTATTCATGTGACCGCGGGTTCAATGTCGGGTGGAAACCAACAGAAAGCTGTAGTTGCACGTGAATTAAATCGTGATAATGATCTCGTGATTGCTGCCCAGCCAACTCGTGGGTTGGATGTTGGAGCGGTTGAATATATCCATCAACGTTTAATCGCACAACGTACAGCTGGTAAGGCCGTATTGGTCGTTAGTTTTGAGTTAGATGAAATTCTTAATTTATCGGATCGCATTGCTGTTATTAATGACGGTAAAATTGTCGGAATAGTTGACGCTCAAGACACAAATAAGCAAGAACTTGGCTTGTTGATGACAGGTATGAGCTTAACAGAAGCTCGTGCGGCATTGAAAGAAGAGGTGGGGTCCTAATGATTGCACAAAAGAATAACCTTTCTGTGGCAATGTTTTCTGTTTTATTCGGTTTAATTGTCGGCGCAGTGATTATGTTAGTATTCGGCTATAACCCAATTTCTGGTTATGTTGCGCTGCTTGGTTCGGCATTTGGTTCAATGCAGGATATTGGTGGTGTATTGACGCAAATGACGCCTTTGATTTTGACAGCATTAGGCTTTGCAGTGGCTTCGGCTGCCGGATTCTTCAATATTGGTTTGTCAGGTCAAGCTTTAGCCGGATGGGTTGGGGCAGTTTGGTATGCGTTGAGTTTCCCTGATATGTCAGCTATCATCATGATACCAAGCGCATTAATCATTGGAGCTGGGCTAGGCGCAATTGCTGGGTTCATTCCTGGTTGGCTACGCGCACAGTTTGGTGCTAGTGAAGTGATTGTGACGATTATGATGAATTATATTTTCCTCTTTTTAGGAAATGATATCTTGCAAAATACGATGTCTAAGAATATTAAGGAGTCTGCAGAAACAACCAAACAAGTTGGTGCCAATGCATCGCTCCAGATGAAATGGTTGACTGACTTGACGCAAGGTTCAAGCATTTCAGCGGGAATATTTATTGCTTTAGCAATGATTGTTGTTGTTTGGTTTGTTATGAAGAAAACAACGCTTGGCTTTGAAATTCGTGCGGTTGGTTTAAACCCTGATGCGGCTAGATATGCTGGTATGTCAGCAAAGCGCAATGCTACAATAGCTATGGCTATTTCTGGTGGCTTAGCAGGTTTGGCAGGAACAATCGAGGGACTTGGTAATTATCTGAACTTCTTTACGCAAAATGGGTCACCATCAATTGGATTTGATGGTATGGCTGTTGCTTTGCTTGGTGGTGGTTCTTACCTTGGCATTCTTGGTGCAGCTGCAATATTTTCTGTTTTGAAAATTGGTGGCTTAGGAATGCCAATGTCTTCGGGTGTACCATTTGAGTTAGTAGATATTGTTACGGCTTCAATTATTTTCTTTGTCGGGGCACGATACCTGATTCTATTAATGCAAAAACGCATTAAGGCTATGGATGAAAAAGCAGCCATGGAGGCAGCTAATAAAAAAGCTGCAAAAGCAGCTTCAAATAACGAAAATCAGCAGAAAGGCGGTGAATAAGATGTCATTCATGGCAATGTTATCACTTGTTATATCTAGTACATTGGTTTATTCAGCACCGCTGATATTTACTTCAATTGGTGGCACTTTTTCCGAACGTTCAGGTGTTGTTAACGTTGGTTTGGAAGGAATTATGGGGATGGGCGCTTTTGCAGCGGTTGTCTTTAACCTAACATTTGCTAGACAGCTTGGTGCTGCCACACCTTGGTTGGGCTTGCTAGCTGGTGCCATTGTTGGGGTTGTTTTTTCGCTAATTCACGCCGTTGCTACGGTAACGTTGCGTGCGGATCATATCATTTCTGGAACTGTCATTAATTTGATGGCGCCAGCTTTAGGCGTTTTCCTTATCAAAGTTTTGTATGGTAAAGGTCAAACAGAATCTATTGGACAGGACTTTGGCTATGCTACTGTTCCTGGTTTGGCAAAAATCCCAGTATTGGGACAACTATTCTTTGAAAAAACGTCTGGCCCAGCATGGTTGGCGATTCTTGTCGCTGGTATATCATGGTACATTATTTTTAAAACGAAATTCGGATTACGTTTGCGATCAGTTGGTGAAAATCCACAAGCTGCCGATACGCTTGGGTTAAATGTGGCGCGTTTACGTTATTCCGGTGTGATGATTTCTGGGTTACTTGGTGGTATTGGTGGTGCTGTCGTGGCACAATCGATTTCGTTAAACTATTCGGCTAGTACGATTGTTGGACAAGGGTTTATGGCAATGGCTGCAATGATCTTTGGTCGTTGGAATCCATTAGGTGCTTTGGGTGCTTCATTGTTCTTCGGTTTGTCACAATCACTTGCTGTGATTGGGGCACAGTTACCTGGATTGAAAAATGTTCCTTCAATCTGGTTACAAATAGCACCATACGTACTTACAATTATTGTGCTTGTGTTCTTCTTTGGTAAAACACGTCCGCCTAAGGCTGATGGTGTTAACTATATTAAAGCAGCTTAAATAAAATAAAAAAGCGAATCAAAAGATTCGCTTTTTTTATTTATAAGTAAGCTGCTGTTTTCTCAGCAATTGCATTAGCTGATTTTTGTAGTAGTACCTTTTCATCATCGCTAAGTTGTAGATCAAATTCAGCAGTTACACCATCACGACCAATAATGGCTGGCGTAGAAATATATCCTTCGAAACGTTCATCATAGTGAGAAACGATGGCTTCTCTGCGTGCGTTGGATAGAACTAATTTTGCAAGAGAAACAGCAGCATGAGCAATGGCAAAATTCGTATATTTTTTACCGGCAAAAACGGTAAAACCACCAACACGTGCAGCCTCTGCAACCTTATCTAGATTAATATTGTATAGCTTAACTAATTCATCTGCATTTTTTCCTAATGCCTTAACGGTAGACCAAGCGGCAAATTGTGAATCGCCGTGTTCTCCAAGCATATAACCACTAATTCCGCGAGGGTCAATTGCTAATGTATCACCTAATGCACGTTTTAAGCGTGCAGTATCTAGGTAAGTTCCAGTGCCAAAAACTTGATTCGCTGGGAGGCCAGTTGCTTTCTGATAGATACCAGTAATAACGTCAACAGGGTTTGAGATAACAATGAGCACACCATTGAAGCCTGCTTGCTTTAAGTCAGATCCAACCTGTTGTACCTCTGGGGTATTAGCTTTTAGTTCTGTAAAACGATCGCCACCAGGCTTAATCAATTCGATGTGTCCTAGAGCAGAAATAACAACTTCAGCGTCTGCTAAATCTTTTGCTGTTCCAGCGTGTACTTCGACATGATGATCTAATAGACTGGCAGCATCACGAAAATCAAGCTCTTCAGATGCAAGTTTTTCTGGATTTTTATCCACTAAAACAATTTCATCTGCTAATCCTTGTGCAATAATGATGTGGGCCACCGTTACACCAACATGTCCAATGCCAACAACACCTATTTTTCTCATGTGAGTACCTCGTTAATATATTATGTGTTACAAATTAGATTATACACATAATTAGTGTAAATGAAAACAGCAGTGGTACTGTCTCAGTGTCACTGCTGTTTTGGTAAGTCAAAAATTAACTGACAAAGTATTTTAAAATTTGCGCCTCATCAAGCGCGTTTTTTTCGTCATCGCGCACATCAAGTACAATATTACCTGCATTTAAAATAATTAACCTGTTGCCATATTTCAACGCGTCGGCTAAATTGTGTGTAATCATCAAGGCAGTCAGATTATTTGCAGTAACTTGCTCATTCGTTGCAAGCATCAGCTGCTCAGATGTCTTGGGATCGAGTGCAGCGGTATGTTCATCTAATAAAAGTAGCTCTGGTTTAACACGTGTAGCCATTAGAAAACTTAGTGCTTGACGCTGACCACCTGACAGATCACCAGTTGCTGTATTGAGACGACTGTCTAAATTGTTACCCATGACCTTGGTTAATTCAGCATATTCAGTCAATTTTTTTTGTGTTAATCCACGACTTCGTAACGTGCGCTTGCTGCCTCGCTTTTCAGCAAGAAGTAGATTTTCAGCAACCGTCATTCTAGGTGCAGTACCCATTTTAGGATCTTGAAAAACACGAGCAATGTAATTTGTACGCTTAACGGCTGTTTCATGAGCAATATTATTACCGTTATGCAAGATTTCACCAGATGCTACTGATAGGTTACCTGCAATAGTGTTAAATAGTGTTGACTTACCAGCACCGTTAGTGCCCAAAACGGTGATGAAATCTCCATCGTAAATATCGAAATTAATTGACTTTAGTATTTGAATACTATCCCCAACTGTGACAATGACGTCTTTAAGAGAGAAAACTGGTTTAGTCATGTGGTGTAACACCTTTCTTAATTATTTTATCGAGATTCAGCGCATGACGCAGTTGCGGCAAAATCATAGCAACAGCTAAGACGAGAGCTGAAATAAGGTTGATGTCGTTAGTAGAAAAACCAAGTCGAAGCACAGCTAACAGGACTAAACGGTATAGAATCGAACCGACAATAACAGCAACTAAACGCTCATTTAATGTTAATTCACCGAAAACAACTTCGCCGATAATAATTGAAGCTAAAGCAATAACAATAATGCCAATACCCATGTTGATGTCAGCATAACCATTATTTTGTGCGATAACAGCGCCTCCAAAGGCGATAAGACCATTGGACAACATTAGTCCCATGATTGTCATGCGGTCTGTTTGAATCCCAATTGATTGTGCCATGTTAGGATTGTCACCGGTAGCAATAAAGGCTTGTCCTAATTCGGTTTGCAAGAAAAAGATTAATCCTGCTGTGATTACAGCAATAATAACCAAGCCTAAGAAAACAGAATCAAAATATTTTGGTAAGTGCTGCAATATTTTGATAGAGAAAATCGACTTTTGATTTAGTAATGAGATATTTGCTGAGCCCATAATACGGAGATTAATAGATAATGTTGCCGTCATGACTAAGATACCAGATAAGAGGATAGGAATTTTTCCTTTGGTATAAAGTAACCCAGTGATTAACCCAGCAATTGTGCCGACTAAGAAAGCGGCAATGGTCGCGATAAACGGGTCAATCCCATGAGCAATCATCGCCACTGCTGTTGACGCACCTAAAGGGAAAGAGCCTTCAACGGTCATATCAGGAAAGTTTAAAATTCGAAAAGTAAGAAATAATGCGACGCCAAGTACTGCCCATAAGAGGCCTTGCCCGATACTAGATACAATCATACTCATTTGAAGACTTCTCCTTTAGTTTCAGCTTCCTTAATCATACTCTTTGGCAAAGTAATGCCGAGCAGCTTAGCTTGTTTTAAGTTAATGGTCATTTCACCCTTTGTAATGGTTTTGACAGGGTAGGTTGCGGTGTTCTTACCCTTCAAGACTTGTCCGGCCATGACACCGGCTTGATAACCTATATCATACTGGCTAACGGATATAGTGGCGATTCCACCATCCTTCACCATGGTATCTACTGCAGGGATAACTGGAATTTTTTCTTGGTTTGTGACGTTAATGAGTGTTTTCATAGCACTTGCAACGCCGTTATCTTGTGGTGCATAGACAGCATCAACTTGGCTGGCCATTGTTTCGGCAACTTGTTGCATATCGTTAGTTGTTGAAATAGTGTACATTTTAACAGTGTAGCCAGCTTTTTTAGCCAGCTTTTCCATGTTTTTAGCATTATATTCACCACCATGATCTGATGTTGTGTAAATAATGCCTAATGTTTTAGCTTTGGGAACGACTTGTTGAACCACACCTAAATGTTGTTTCAGAGGAGAGTCACCAGAAACACCCGTCACATTATTTCCCGGGCGTTGTGTTGTTTTGACTAATCCAGACCCTTTAGGATCAGTAATTCCGGCTAGAATAACCGGATTATTACCATCAGCTGTTTTGGCTAATGATAGGGCAGCTGGTGTGGCAATACCGATTGTTAAATCAGCATTTTCATTGGCAAATTTTTGTGACATAGTCTTGAGATTTGATTGGTCAGCTTGGGCATTTTGATAGTCAATCTTAATTTTTTTACCTGAGTAGCCTTGTGATTTTAATCCCGCAACAATACCATGATGAATTTGATCTAAGGCAGGGTGCGTAACTAATTGTAAAATGCCAACAGTTGGCACGTAAGTTGATTTTTTTTCTTGTGTGTTTGGTTTGCTAGTAACAATAAATGCTACGGCTAGAAATGCAACAATAATTGTAATTGCCGACAAAAGTCGCTTGTTCATGATATTCTCCAAATTTCTCTGCTCTTCTAAACTAAAATGACCTTGGCTCGCCACGCAGGGCTTTCCAAGGTCAAAAGAAAAGTCTGCATGGTATATCCCCATACAGACTCGATTGTCGCAAAAAATAGTCGGTATGGATAAAACAAATGTTTTAAACATCAGCTTTATCCGTTACCGAAAAGCTGACTCTACCGACGCCACCAGGCGTTATTGAGTTGAACTGCTAAGTTTTGCATAATTATCTCCGAGTTGTTTATGAAATAAGAATACTAAGAATTTGATGAGTTGTCAATAGTTTTTAAAATAAAAAATGTATCGGTATGTGTCCTTTTAAAACAGTATAGAATGCCTAAAAGTTTTTCTCTTAAGAAAAACTGAAAGAATAAGCAATATTTATGGATATAATAAAGATAAAAATATTATGTTTATTGTCAACGTAAACAGACTAACTAAAAGGAAGTTATATGAATGATTTAGTCAATACTTTTTCAGAAGTCAATAATTTAGGTAGATTAATTCGTGGTATGCGTGAAGCACGTGGCGTTTCTGTCAATGATTTAGTACGAGTGACAGGGTTGTCGCGTAGTATGATTTCTAAATTTGAAAGAGGGCAAACAGATATTCAGTTAAGCAGCATGATTAAAATATTTAGTGCTATGTCTTTAACCTTAGATGACTTATGTCATGCGAGACTATTTGACGAATTTTTAATGAATGAATTGTGCGAAAAAGCTTATCGATTTAAAAATGACCACATCGTGTTACAACAAATTTTAGATGAAATATGTAGCCGTGATTTTTTAATACGACAAGAAGAAATTTTAAAATTGATTTTGCAGACGTGTATCAACTCTGATTGCGGTTTGCCAAAAGAAGTTGAGAATTATTTTGATAACTTAGATGGCATTTGGTCTTTCGATGCTTATCTGGTATTATTGGCAGAATCTTTCTTATCTCAACGTATTCATTTACGGATTGCTAAGGAATTGGCCCAGTATCAAGGATATCGTCCAAGAATTATTAACACCGCCTATCATGTTTTTGTTCATTAGGAGGTTGTATTTAGGTTACGGCATCCTACAAAAAAGATTACTCTAGGGAGAATGTTGATGAAAAATATCGTTATAACGGGTGGTACTTCTGGCGTGGGATTTGCCATTGCCAAAGAAATAGCAAACGAAGGACATAACATAATTATTGTGGGCCGTCATGAACATAAAGCCCATATAGCTCAAAAGAAGCTTGGGAATAATGTTAAAGTAGTTATCGGCGATCTATCCAACGAAGCTGAATGTGAGGGTGTGATTGATGAGATTAAAAGGCTGCTTTCACATATTGACGTGCTAATTCATAGTGCAGGTGTTCTTCCACACAATGCGATTGAAAATATCCATGTGAATTTATTACCACATTATTATTTAACGACTAAATTACGTGGCTTATTAGCAAATAGTAGGGTATTGATTATCACAGGACATCCACAAGCAGTAAATCTTGTACCGATTTGTGAAATACAAAGTAGCGCATTTTCTAGAGCAGCATGGGTAATCACGCACAAAACTCTACTAATGATCCTATTAAATCAAATGTTGCGAGATTGCAATACCACAGTTAATAGCTTTTACCCTGGACAAGTGAATAGCAATTTGATGAGATATACCGAAAAAATAGATAACACTGAAGTACCGGTGGGCGCATATTTGGCGCTTAATGCTACTTTAGAGAAAATGTCAGGCATATTTTTTGATGAAAATGGTAAAATAGTACAACTTGATAATCAGAAGTATAATGTAAAGACAGCAGAAAAAATTTTGGCACCATACTTGAGTAAGATAACTACCTATTAGGAACGATTATATTGTGGATTAATGAACCGGTTGTTATTATTCTATTGACTTAAATAGTAATAATTACTATAATTAAAAGTAATAATTACTATTAGTAAAAAGGAAAAAATAATAATGGCAGAAAAAAACGATTTAAGCAGTGCATACCGACGATTAAAAAGTCCGAATGCGAAGACAAGGGACCGTGCTTTGAAATTATTAAAAGAAATCAAGGCTAAAAAGTCACAAAAAAGTAAATAGCTGTTCAATACATGAAAAGGCATCGTATGTTATGATGCTTTTTTTGATTGGGTGCATATTTTATAACCGTTTAGTGCGTTTTTATAACCGTTTATGTTATTGAAGTAGAAGAAGTAAATCAAGGGTATATAGTTATTGTTATATAGATTAAAATACAACAAATTTTAAAGGGAGGATAAAAAACATCAAATCACATTAGAAGGGATAATTATCAAAATCATCTGATGTTTTTGTTTATGTTTTGAAATTTAGATTAATCGTAATCGTGCTAATTGTTGTTTATAATTGGGGAATTGAATGAATTGATTTTGAAAAAATTCATTTCAGGTGATAATGTGCATGTGCCATAGAACTTTTTTATGGTGATTCAGTCTAATACTTGGGACACTTAATTTGAATCATAAAGTGTTCTTGCTATTGAAGTGGTTAATGGGGAGAAGGATATGAAATGAAATCGTTATTTATTCAAGTTCATTACCTTTGTATGTGTAGTCCTATCTTCAAAATTGGTAGAGATGGACAATTTTCGAAAAAGCTAGTATGTTAGATTACAATTTTACATTGATCAACTTTGGAAAATTTGTTGCACTACAAAAATTTTTTGGAGTAGTATAGGTCCACAATTGAAAAACATAGCAAGGGGGCTGTGTTTTTCAATTGTGGTGGTCTGTGATGATGAAGAACAATTGATATTGGGGTTCATTATCACGTTATGATTGTGTCCTATTCCTTCAATCACGCTAAAAGAATGCGTATAGGAATCAAAAAAACGTATCAGCCTTGAGTAAAGGGTGATACGTTTTTTTAGGTTGTGCACGCTATTGATGAATCAACGTGTTTTTAATGTACGACATCCAAGTGCTTTTCCCTGTGATGATACTAACTGTTCCAGTTTGTCCATAATGAATATTTTGATAGTCTTTTGGACGTAAGTTTAATATTGCACTGACCTGATAAAAATTACCGTCTTTTGTTGTAATGGGATTAGCGGGAATATTTGTAATATTGCCTGGTATCACCATGTGTTTGCTATTTTTTTCTGTTAAATGATAACGTATTGGTTGATTTTCCACTATCTGTGAAATTTCATTTGCAGAGATATAAAAACTAACTTTTAAGTCGGGAATTTTTTTGAGATTTGGATATATTTGTGCAACATTAGTTCCTTGAGGGATGTTAGTTAATTTTGTTTTATTAACTAGTAAATTGACCGTACCGGATTCAGTAGCGATGATAGTATTTTTGCCACTTGTTTCTGTTGCAGCGTGTTGTATTTTGGTTTGTTCAATTTCTTGATTAAGTTTTTTTAATTCTTTGGTAATAGAAGCTAGTTGTTGTGATTTTAGTTCGCTGAGCTTGTTTGTGAGCACATCCTCTGCTAAATTGGTGGAAGAAAAACCGGCATATTGTGTTTTATAGCTAGTTAGCGCATCATTTATTGAATCTATTTGTTGTTGAATATTAGTCACAGTTTCTTTTTTTAGTTTATCTACCTGTGAAGTGGGTAACTCTTGTGATTGATGTTGGTAGTCTAAGAAGGTGTTGTAGTAGGCATTTTTAGGTGAGAGGCTTGTGTTTTTTATTATGGCATTAATCAGGTCTTGGTACTGGTTAAGCTCTGAATTTTTCTTATTTATAGCTTCTGCTATAATCGTTTGTTGCTGTTTGACGTGGTCTTGGTCATTGATTTGTTGCTGATGGTCTGTCGTCAGACTGCGTTGTTGAAAAAGATAACTTTGGTATGAAGTGGAACAACCATAGTTATCGTCATCAGTAAATAAATTTTGATTCTGTTTTATGCTGTCCTTATAGACTGTGAGTGCTTGTACATGTTCTTGCAGATTTTTAAGCGATGATTTTTGTAATTGTAAATTGGTATCTGATTCAGTATTTTGATACTGAATCAGGATATCTCCAGTAGTGACTTCCTTTTTTGTAAGTAATTCATTTTTAATGATAGGATTATTACTTGTTGATTGTATCGTTCTAAGTATTTTGATCGGTGCTATCTCTCCAGTGCTTTTAATAACTGTTTCTTTATGCGTAAGGCAAGCAAGCAAAATAAGCAAGACCAAAAGAACAAGTGTTGGAAAAATGATGAGTGTTGTGAAGTTTTGATATCTTTTAGTATAAAATTCTGAGCTTTCTAAAAGCCTCTCGTTAAACATGGTTGTACCTCCCATTATTAATGCTTTACAAGATGATAGTATTTTGATTTTTTATGTATAAGTTCAGCATGGCTACCATCTTCACTGATGATCCCTTTTTCAAGTAGAATAACACGTTGGACTTTTTCAGCAATGGTCAGGCGATGTGCAATAAAAATGATTGTCTTATTTTTAAGCGATAATAAATTATCAATAATCTTTTTTTCAGTTGCGACATCAAGATTACTGGTTGATTCATCCAAAATAAGTATTTGAGAATTACTAAGGAGGGCTCTAGCTAAAGCGATACGCTGCTTTTGGCCTCCAGACATGCCGCCTTCCTCTGAAATTTCGGTTTGATAACTTTGTGGCATATTTTCGATGTCGTCTTTAATGTCAGCAAGCTCAACAGCATGTAGGATGTCTTCTTGTGTTGTATTTTCACGAGCACCTAGTGTTAAGTTATCTAATATGCTTCCAGTAAATATGTATGGGTTTTGTGGTAGATAAAGAATATGTTGTCTTAAATTTTGGCGTTGAACGTGTTTAATGTTTTGTTCACCAATAAAAATGTTTCCAGCACTAGGTGATATAAAATTAACAAGTAGTTTGGCTAATGTTGACTTACCGGAACCACTAACACCGACCAGAGCAACTTTTTCACCAAAGGGAATCTTAATTGAAAAGTGGTGTAATATGTTCTTTTGATAACCATATTGATAGCTGACGTCGTCAACTGTAATATTATGAGGGTTATTATGATGAAGCTCTTGCGATTCTGATTTTTTAAACTCTGATTTTACAAGATAGACTTCGTTTAATCGTCGGTTAGCAACCGTTGCCGTTTGTAATTTCGCCTGCAAGTTAATAATATTTTGGAAAGGTTCAGTAAAGTAGCCTAGTAATGCATTATAAGTAACTAACTGACCGACACTAATTTGATTACTAATCACTAGCTTGGCGCCCAACCATAAAATGAATACATTGATAATGAGTTGAGTTGCTTGTTTAATACTATTTTGAATGGCTTCGCTTTTTTGATGGGCAAAGGATTTTTTTAAATAATCAACAAATTCACGATCAATTTTTTGATAGCTTGTCTTCTCACTTGTCAAAGATTTTATGGTTTCAATACCATTGATGTCTTCAATAATAGAGGAGCTCAGTGTTGCATTACTTGCCATCTGTTCTTGATTCAATCGTTCAAATGGCTTCATGAAACAGTAGACAATCAAGAAGTAGATAGGGAAAGAGATTAGAGATAGTAGAAAAAGTTTTGTATTTTGAATTGCTAAGACGCTGCCAACAATTATCGTGATCCCTAAATCTAAAAAAAGTGAGAGAATTGTATTTGCCATGGCATCAATAATGGTATTGGCGTCATTAAAACGCGTTACAATTTCACCTGTTCGACGTGTGGCAAAGAAATTAACAGGCAGTTCGAACAAGTGACGTATGTATGATAGTATGACTTCAATCGATAATCGTTGTCCCATAATAGTTAACAAATAGGTTCGAGCAAAACTAAGTAGTTGTTGTAACACATAGGTCGTAATGAGCCCTAATGAAACAACGGTTAATGTGTTAGACATAGCACTAGGAATATAGGCATCGATCACTAGTTGCATGTAATAAGAACCAGCGATACTAATTAAGGTGACTAGCAAAGAAGCGGCGACAATATTAGCAATTAATCCTTTTTGTCGGCTAATAATTGGTAAAAAGGATAGGATACTGTTTTTATTTTCTTTAAAAGGTTTATATTTGGGTGAAGGCGACATGAACAATGCTACCCCAGTCCACTCTTTGGAGAATTCCTGTAACGTCATTGCGGTTTTACCAACTGTTGGATCTGGATCTGCAATAATAACTTTGTTTTTAGTGAATCCGTACACTACATAATAATGTAAGTATTGACCTTTTTTCTCAACATGAGCGATAAACGGCAGAGGTAAATCTTTCATTTCGAACAAAGTCAAGTCAGCTTGAATTGGACGGACATCCATATTAAATGATTCAGCGGCTTTCACTAAGCCTAACGCCGTTGTACCTGATAAAGATGTTTGACAGCGTTCGCGAATGTTAGCTAATGAAACATCTGAGCCGTGTCGCTTTAAAATCATAGCTAGTGCTGCTACGCCACAATCTTTTTCTTCAAGTTGTGATATATAATGAAACTTTCTCATGCTTATGCGCTCCTATAAAAATAACTTTAAAAGTTTATTTTATAGTGAGAATGGTATTTTGTTATTAATTGATCATAACTGGTTGTTATTTTGTGTTGAATGGTGGACTTTTAACCATTCAATGTAATCAAATGATCATTTAGTGTATGATGTATTCATTATTCATTCATTGTTGTATATTTAATGTATTCGTTGCGCAACGATAGAAAGAGGCTATTGTTATAATGTGAAATAAGTTCGGAGTACTTTTAAAATGAAATTGTTCGTTTTTATATGTAAACACATACACAAGAAAATTTATTAATGGATTGCGGTGCAATTATGTTTCGATTTTTTTAATACCTGTAACCATAATGGGAGAAAAAACATCTTTATTAACTGCTATTATAGCAGCAGTCATATTTTGGGTATTTAATTTCCTTTTAAGTGGTTTTATTTGTAAGTTTAAAGAGTGTTAATTTATTGTAATAGCTTCATTCTTTTTAGTAATCTTGTGTGTCTTATGTATAGTGAGTGATAGCTTGTAAAATTAAGCTGAACAATTGAACAAAAATTTTGTGGATTCTTCAGGGGTAATTGACTAAAACCAACTATAAAGAATTTTTCATTTATAAATTAAAAGTATTGTCCATTTTATTATCATCATGTATAACACTTCACATGGAATATTTTATTTAAAGGAGAGTTTATGAACTCACAATCATTGACTAGTTTGTCTGAATTTGAAACTATTGATAACGGACAGCTTGAACAAATTGAAGGTGGTATTTTCCCACTCATCATCGGTGGGGTAGTTATTACCAAGGGAGCGGTTATAACAGGTAGTTTATTAGCGGGAGCAGCGGGAGTTGGAGCATATGTTGGATATAAAGCAAAGAAAAATGGATAGTTTTAAAACTTTGGATCACTCAGAACTTCCTGAAGTTGTTGGTGGCGTGGTGCCAATAATAGTGGGTGGCGCTGTAGTTCTGAAGGTGGCTGCTGGTATGGGTGGTGCTTTTGCGGCTGGATATACTATTGGATACGCGCTCACAAAGAAAAAGTAAGGTAAATAAATTATGACTATAACAAGCAAAAGTGTTTTAAAGATTTTTAGTTTGATATTTGTTATTTTATTTAGTGTTACTGCATTGCTTATATATACTAACACCATTGATAGTATCAAAAATTTTTATATATTATACATTTTGTCATTGCTTGCTTTATACTTTAGTTGGACTTGAAAATTAGAATGAGCTTATATTGTGGATAACTGCGATGTAAGTTCTTTTTTTGGAAAATAAATTAATTTTGTCAATTTTATTGAGCAATTAAGAATAGTAAAAAATATACTCTTAAGAAATTAAATTATATCCTACAAATAGACGAACATGATTGTGGTGTAGACGCCCTAGCTAGGGTTTATTTGATAAAAAATTATCCTATCCCTTTATTGCTTATTTCGTAAACTAGAAAAGCACCACCATTATCATTGCTTCTGGTTGTTATTTTGTGTTGAATGGTGGACTTTTAACCGTTTAACATTTCAACATGACCATTCGTTCCATTTATCTATAAAGACACAACAAGTTAGTGTATATTTAGTTTTATCGTTGCGCAGCGGTTAAATACCAAAAATAATAGGGGGAAGTATGATCAACAGTATAGCGGTCAAGGAATTAAATGACATGGAATTAGAAAGCATTAATGGTGGTTGGTCACCACAAGGTTTTGCTATTTCCTTTGTACTTGGAGGGGCAGTAGGTGTTGGTGCCTATTCAATATATCAATTCGGTATGGACCAAGGATATCGAAATAATAAAAAGTAGGATTAGATTTATTTAGGAGGGTATAACGTATGGCATTATTTAAGGAATTAAGCAACAAGGAATTAGTAAATGTAAATGGGGGAGTAGTCCCAGTAGCTGTAGTTTTGTGTGTCCCAACATTAGCACTTGGAATATACCAAGCTGGATATGCGGCAGGAAAAGACAGAGCCCAAGCTGGCTTACGCCGATGAAATATCTACTGTTGTTTTTACAGTGTCTAATATTTACCGCTTTATGTTTATTGGTAATATTAATAGGTTTAAGTGATCAACATCGTTTTGGAGCGGTATCATATCATGCTATGAATAGTATGTTTGTTTTGTTGATGCTTTTCCAGTTTGCCTTATTTTTAATACCCAATAAATTCTTAGGTGCATTTGAAAACAGTTTGTCCGGATATTTGAGAAAAAAATCATTATGGAAAATTGTTGTATGGACAGGAATAAGTGGTGGTATATTGTCGTTGAAGGAAATAGTTTGTAATAAAATTTAAATTCATATATCTTACTTCAAGGATTAAGATGTTTGCGAAACTCTTAAGTAGATTTTTATGGCATGGAGAAATCCATGCTTTTTTTGCAGTAAAATTGGTATTGAGCAATTATTCAAATAGTCACTCAAAGATTAGCTACAAATTGCTTTTGAATGTATCATGAATGGTTGTTAATATTCTGTAGATGGACCAAATGGACCTTTTACTACCCTAAAATAGCCACTGACCTCACTTATGTATATATTGTTAATAAATTTTTGTATATTCGAATTATTCGTTGCGCAACGATAAAAAAATATGGGACTAGGGGAAGAGTCATGGATAACTATCTGGGATTAAGTAACTTTAAAGAGTTGAATTCTGAAGAATTACTGGAGTCAGGAGGAATAGCTCCTCTGATTGTAGCTGGTTTATGGATCGCTGGAGGAGTTGGCGGTGCTGGAGTTGCGGGCTTCGCTATCGGAGCGACGGCTGGGTACATTGCTAATAAAAAGTGAGGAGAATAAGAAAATGAAAGAATTGAATACATTTGCTAATTTATCAACAGAAGAAATGAAAAATATTCATGGTGGAATTATTCCTGTTAGTCCGAGTACTGTTAAGTGGTATTGCGCTGCAGTTGGTGGTGCCTTTGTGTGGGGATATGACAAAGGATATCAATTTGGAAAGGATTTGGCTAAATAATAATCATGACAGATAATACGAACGCTGCAATAGCGTTAGGAGTATTTATATTATACTTTGTCATTGCAGCACTACGTTTTTTTACAGATGTAGGTATCTTAAATATTATTTCTGCAAGAGACTTAGAGCAAGCATCTCATTTTTTGTTAATAATAACTTTTGTTAATTTGATTGTATGGCCATTAAAAAAAGACAGTAAATTTTCTTTTCTTCGGTAAATAGTATTATATAGTTGTCTTTTATTACATAAAATACTATTTTAGATAATTCAATTGTAAAAAGAATAATCACATTACTATTCAAATTAGACAGATGGCAAGAAAGTATATGATTATTATAGGGAAAATCATATCAAAAGTTCTCAGGTTGCTGCACTATTGTTAGTGAATCACTGTTGGGAGATTATTAATTCTAGCTATTGCAGATCATACACAAAAAATAAAAAAGGCGGGTTCACTGAGATGTTAACAGTGAATCCGCTTTTTTTAGTCACAGGAGGTTTCTTAATGCTTTTATTTTTCTTCGGGAAATTAGACAAGTTAGTTGATTATGAAGGATAATTTCATTATTAACTTTATCAATTTGTTCAATTTTATTAATATTTACAAGATAGGAACGATGGCTACGGAATAATCTATCATCCATCGCTTCGATATCTTGTAGTCGAGCTGTGAATTGGATACGTTTATTTTTACTCACTAAAGCGATTTGTCGTGTGCCCGATATTGTTTCAAAGAATAGAATATCATTGAAGGGTATCTGAAAATGGCATTGTGAGTTATTGTAGTGAAATAAATCTAGAGGCTTATCTTGATGCCTTTTTTCTACAAGATGAGTTAAGCATTCTTTTAATTGCTGCTTAAAATCACTTGATGCTTGCGTCTTATCTATAAAGTCCAGTGCAGAGATATGATATTGGAAAGTAAGTGGCAAGAATTCAGAATGAGTCGTGACAAAAATGATAGCAGCATATGGATCATGTTTTCTAATTTCTTTAGCGACCTGAAACCCTTTTTTATCCGATCCTTTGATTTCAATATCGAGAAAGTATATGTGATGCGTCCCATTACTCAGTAGGTGCTGTGATAGTTGTTCTGGCTTTGAGTAAGTGTTAATCTGTTGGCATGACCAATTGTTTTCCTGGATTAATTCGTTTAAGTAGCGTCGCAATTTTTGTTGCTGTATGATATCATCTTCTAAAATGTTGATGTGCATAAAATTTATCCTTGTGTAATCAATGTCTGTCGGAATCGATAATTACTGCATTCGGTTTCTATATGTGCTTGTTCATAATTACTTAAGATATGTTGCATATTGCTCAATCCAATGCCACGATTAGCTCCTTTGCTGGTTACGCCATCTTGAAAAATATGGCTGATATTAATAAATTCTTGATTAGTAGAATTTTCAATAATGAGACGGTGCTCCTGCTTAACATTATCTGTAATGAACGCAATATTAATAAAAGCTATTGAACATGCTTCGCTGGCTTCAATAGCGTTGTCCAACAAAATACCCAGCATACGAATATAATCAAAAACATCAACGTGGCAAGTGGACCATTTTTGTTCAATTTCGAATTCTATATGAATACCTTTTTCTAGTGCTAAAATAATTTTATTTGATAGAATACTTTTGATAGCAGGGATGTCGATTTTTGTTAATGATCCTAAGGTGTGATTCCCGTGATTCAATACACTCGAGGAGTTTTTTAATACATCTTCATATATAGAGCGAATCTGATTGATATCACCGGCTTGTATACTTGTTTCTAAACTGACAATTAGGTTGGCATAATCATGACGAAAGCCATTGATACTTTTATAGAGATCTTCGATTTGTGTTGTATAGGTTGTTAAATGATCTAATTGCTGTTGCTTTTGCTGTGCTAATTGAAAGTTGAAATAATTTTGGGTAGTATTCTTAAGATAAACCAATAATGATATTAAACTAACAACAAAGAACATATTAACAGCATTTTTATATGAAGCATTGTTAAATTGGTACGTCAATAAATAAAGTATTAGGCTAGTAGACAATAGTGAATTGATAAATTTCAAGCGATTGCTTTTCTGTAAGTGTTGGTTTTTCCGTATAATTTCTAGATTTGGTGCAATCAGTTTGATTACACCAAACTGTATAATACCTATGAGTATTGGTGTAGCAATGCTGTCATAGAGAGTCACAACATCATCTACAAAAAAGTGTGAAGGCAAAAATAGTTCGCCAAATGATTGAAGTATAGTTCCTAAAGCAGATACCGTTAAAATGGCGTATAGTCCATAAAAACAGATGAGATGAAAACTTTGAGTTTGTCTATTAGGCAGTACCCCCAGCAGTACTAGGTACAATACTTATACAGTGTGTCCCAGAATACTCAATGAGTGTGTTGTTACTAGAATAACTACTAAAAATAAAACAAAGTAGCGTAGGCTGTACTTTGTTTTACTCATCGCACAGAATATAATATATTTTATGCCTGATAAAAATAGAAAACCAAACATAACGTTAATCATTACTAATATATACATAACAAGTTCCCCCTAACTCTAGTTACATTTTACATTAAAAGATAAACGTTTACCATTAGAATCAACTCAGTCAATTAAGTAAATAAAAAACCATTAACGCAATGTTGATGACCGTTCAATGAGACAATATTGAAGTTTTATAGAATAGTGGAGATAATGATTATACAAATATAATTTGAGGGGGATCAAAAGTAATGGAATTAGAACAATTCAAAAAGTTAAATCAGGAAACGTTAACTAAAGTTAATGGGGGAGATTTGCTGCGTGGTATGTGCAGGATAATGAACAACGCACATTTTTTTTGAACTAAATAGTAATTTATAAAAATATTTAAAAGGCCGCTAGTCTTCAAAAATTAGTGGCTTTTTATAATGCATTAATTAGTATCAAAAATTTTCTATTTGATATCATCCAGTAAACTAGTATAATAGCATTTATAATTACAACATGACAAAATTTAAATGGGAGAATTATGAATAAAGTATTATCTATCGGCGGATCAGATACAAGTGGTGGCGGTGGCATAGAGGCGGACATTAGAACTTTCGAAAAATACAACATATTTAATTTGGTTGCTATTGAAAATATTGTTACTATGGCACCACAAACATGGGCAGTGACGCAATATACAGAACCTAATGATTTGTTTGCGGCTCAATTACAAACAACATTGGCGGTTGATCTAAATGGCATTAAAGTTGGTATGATTTCAGATGTTGATAATTTCAATACATTGGTTGGCTATCTAGAAAGTGTGAACCCCAGTGTATTGTTGGTGGATCCCGTCATGGCTACAAAATTGTCAATCGATAATGATCGTATGGTTAATCTAGAGACCTACAAAGCAAAGTTGTTAGCCAAAGCGGACATTATTACGCCAAACATTTTGGAAGCAGCGATGTTAACGGGAGTGGAGTCTATTAACAACGTTTCCGAAATGAAAGTAGCCGCTGAAAAGTTGTCTAGCTATGGCATTAAATATGTTGTCATTAAATCGGGTAGTAGGTTTGGTGATAATCTAGCTACAGACGTGCTGTATGATGGTACTACTTTTGAAATATTCCAACGGGAATCGATAGCAACTGATTACAATCATGGTGCAGGCTGTACTTTTTCTGCAGCTGTATTAGCGAACACTGTGAAGGGATTGCCAATACACGAGGCGGTTCTTGATGCCAAAAATTTTACATTTCAGTCGATAGAAAATGAAGTTAGAGTCAATCAATTTGTAGGCCATGTTTGGCAAGGAGAAAATGGTCATGGGGCAACAAAATAGGGTAGTCATAGATATTGTGTTAGTTGCTTTATTTACTAGTATTACATTTGTAGCGACCAGTATACAGGTTCCAATGCCGGCACTGATAGGGAAACCATTTGTACATCTGGGTAACTCAGCAGTGCTTCTTTCGGTACTTTTATTAGGCTATAAACGGGGTGCATTGGCTGGTGGCTTTGGATTAGCATTATTTGATGTGATGCATGGTTATGCCATGGAAGCACCTTATTATTTTATTGAGTGCTTTATTGTTGGTGGTATTGCAGATTATGTATTTTCATTAGTAGACTATAAAAAACATGGGACAAATTTAAAATTAATTCTGGTTATTTTTTCAGCTGTTTTTGCTAAATTAGTAATGACAACGGGACATAATTTTGTGATGAGCTTATTTAAGGGGATGACACTCCAACCAGCAATAATAGCTACTATTTCATCTCTTTTTCCTACCATAATTAATTGCATTACGACATTAGTTACTGTCTTTGTGATATATCGAGTACTAGCTGAACAGTTTAAACGATTATTTGTAAGAAATAATTTTAATTAAACTTCGACTTATTGGTAAAAAGCTATTATCTTATTATTTATAGGATAGTAGTTTTTTTGCTCATAATAGTTGCGATTAGCGCAGCTAAACATATACAACACCAGTTTTGTTTCTATGTATACTAAGTGTATCGAGTATAGAGGAAATATAGATTATAAGGAGTATATTATGGGATTTTTCAAAATTCTGCATGATTATGTTAAAGATAATTATGAAAATGGCATATATAGAGAGAATGAGAAGTGGTTTGAAAAGGATAAAAATAGTGTGGATGATTATCAACTAGGGTATGAACAAGCAAAGCGTGATTATCACAAACACCACACTTTTAAGCGTTTTCCCTCTACTGCTGCTAATTTTATTAATATCGTTGCTAATAACAAAGCTGTTGAAGTATCAAAATTCATTAGTGGCTATGAGAATGCTAAACACGATATTCTCACAAAGAAGACGTTTTAATTTTTGGATACAAGTTTTTTCTGATAGTAGTTTAAATTGACTCTAAAACGACTGAATTATAGTAAGATAAAGATATATTTAGTATTAAATATGGTGATTGTCATAAAATGAGGGGAGCAAATATGGTCAAATTTAATTTTTCGTGTACCAATATTGATAATTTGAAAAGTGCATATGATTTTGTAGTTATTGGGTCAGGTGCCGCAGGCATGACTGCGGCTATTCAGGCGCAAGAGTTGGGGCTGGATGTGGTTATATTTGAAAAGTTAAATAACCTAGGGGGTAATTCGATGCGTGCGTCTACTGGCATGAATGCTGTTGAAACGATGACACAATTAAAGTATCAGATAATTGACTCGCAGGAATCATTTTATGAAGAGACACTGAAGGGTGGAAAAGGTAGTAATAATAAGGAATTATTGTCATATTTCGTGAGACATACTGAATCTGCAATTGAATGGTTGTCTCATCATAATATTGAATTAAATGAGATTGTATCGACAGGTGGTATGTCAAAAAAACGCGCTCATCGACCAACCGGTGCCACCGCAATTGGCAGTTATCTTGTAAACGGGCTGCAACAGCAGTTAGTGGAAAAGCACATCCCCGTTTTTAATCAGACAAAAGTCTTATCTTTGGTTAAGAATGATGGTCATATCTCGGGGGTTGAGATTGAGCATCCGCAAGCAGGTAAAAAGATTATTAATGCCAAAGCAGTTCTGATTGCTAGTGGTGGATTCGCACAAAATCGTACCCTGATGTCAGTATATGCTCCTGATTTATTAAGGTTAGGCACAACAAATCATCCTGGTGCGACCGGTGACGGTATTAAACTTGCAACAACAGCAGGTGGCGCACTGGTAGATATGAACAAAGTACAAGTTCACCCAACTGCCCAGCAGGAAACAGATCACGTTTATTTAATAGGTGAGGGGTTACGCGGTGCTGGTGCTATTTTGATCAATCATTCGGGCAAACGTTTTACTAATGAAATGGCTACGCGTGATCAGGTGACTAAGGCCATTGATGACCTACATCAGGATGGAGCGATACTGATATTTGATCAGGGCATTCGCGAAGTATTTAAAGCAGCCGATTTTTATGTTGCCATGCGGTTAGCTGTTTCAGGAAATACAATATGTGAGTTAGCGGAAAAAATAGGTGTAAATCCCAATAACTTGGAAGAAACAGTAAGTAGTTGGAACATTTATCAAGAGACCGTTGAGGATATAGCATTTGGTCGCCAGACAGGCATGGATCGTGGTATTGAGAAGTCGCCTTATTATGCGATTCATATTAAGCCGGCCGTTCATTACACAATGGGCGGAATAAAGATTAATAGTTTAACTGAAGTTTTAAATGAGATAGGTGAGACAGTACCAGGATTATTTGCTGCTGGTGAGGTGACTGGTGGATTACATGGAGACAATCGCATTGGTGGTAATTCAATTTCCGAAACAATTGTTTTTGGCCGATAGGCGGGCAAGCAAGCTGCAAAACATGTTTTGAGTTTGTCATAAATTAAATTTTTGAGAGAAATCTGGAAGGATTATTGGTGAACCAATAGTCTTTTTTGGTATGCAACTACTAGTTGCGACCAGCGCAGCTAAAGGGATACAGAGATATTGTGCTTTTGATGGTCAAGTGAAATCTTTTACGTATAATAAAACCTGTGCACAACAAAGTGAAGAGGATTAAAATATGGAAAATATATTCAGTTATCAGCTCAATATGTTACGGCAAAAGAAAAGTTTATCACAGGAGCTTATTGCTCAAAAGTTATATGTTTCGCGTCAATCCGTTTCAAAATGGGAACGTGGGGATGCTGAACCAGACATTGATAAACTTATCGCGTTAGCGGACATCTTTGGAGTTGATTTAAATTATTTATTGGCCGGACAACAGAGTCCAGAAGAATTATTATTGAAGTTGACGGCCGTTCGAAAAGGCTTTAAAAAACCAGTACTAAATGATGTGAATTTAGAAATTTATGGTAAGGATCGCATTGCATTATTAGGGAGCAATGGTTCGGGTAAGTCCACTATTGTAAATATCATTGCGGGGATGTTGCGGCCAGATGCGGGTCACATCGAAAGATTATTTGATCCCAAAGAGGATTTAAATGTTATGCCTCAAGAAAATGTTTTAATAGAAACGCTTCGATTAGCAGAACATATAGCTCTTTCTGCTGGCATTCATCGTATTTATTCAACGCAGTTTGTTAGTGGGTTATTGCAAAAGTTTCATTTGGAAGAACAAGCTAATGTCAGAATTAGTGATCTATCTGGCGGTCAAAAAAGAAGACTTGCCTTATTATTAAGCGTAATGAGTTCTTCAAAGCTTTTGATTCTAGATGAACCGACAGTTGGCATGGATTTAGAATCTATTGATTTCTTTTGGAATTATATGGATCATGTTGCTGGTAGCGTTTTGACTATTACACATGATTTTAATCAAATTGATCGGTATTTTAATCGTGTTTTGTTATTAAAAGACGGTGTGATTGTACAAGATGAAAAAGTTACGGAAATACATTCTAATAATCAGACGATTGAAGAATGGTACCGCAAGTATAATAATAACGAGGGGTGATGCAGGATGATTACATATATAGAATTAAAGGAAACGTTTCGTAACAGACGATTTATTTTATTTACACTTATTTCACCAGTAATGTGGTACATATTCATGGTTAATATAGCAAAGTCAGCTGGGTTCTTTACTCACCGTTATTCGAGTATTTGGTTTGTTGCTTCTTGCGTAATGGGTATTATGGGCAACTCAGTTGTTACGTTTGGAAAAACCATTAATCGTAGCCAAAATTTTTACTTTTTACAAGCTAAGACCTCACGTTATGGTATAAAAAATTGGGTGTTGGATCAAATGATGATTCAGCTGATTTTAAATGCCCTCATTGCGCTAACTGTAACCATTTGTGGTGTTGTTATGCAGACAATACAATTAGACATTAATTTCATTTTTGAGGTTTTGTTGTGTCAAGTACTGGGAATATATTTTTGTTTAATAGGATTTGCGATGGGCATCATAGCTGATAACAAAGTATTGGATGCGTTATCCTTTCCAATTATGATGGTTTGGGCATTACTGATTATACCTTTTGATACGTGGACCACAGGGAGCTTTGTCACTATTATCAGTGCTGTTCAAAAGTTGTTCCCCGGGTATTATTTATTTACGATAATACAGCATTTGATTGATAGTAGTAGTGTTGGATATAGTTTATTGCGTTTTGTAGCAACGATTGTTATGACTGCTGTCCCTGTAGGTGTATTTACTTACCTCCATATCCGGCGGATGACGAGTTAACCACATTTGATAAATGGGGTTGTGTTTAGATAGAAAATGTTGAGGAAAAATAGAAAGCATAAGATGTATATTCGCATGTTATGCTTTCTATTTTTATGCATTGAGTTAATGTAAAAATGCATTGATTTAATGTTGAATTAATTTTTGTTTAACATACATATATTAATCCACTCTTACAATAAATTTATCTGAATAAGGAGGTAAACGTTTTGCAATTAAGAAAAACGCAAAAAACAGATTGGTATTTAGCTGGTATTTTGATACTAAGTGCCTTTCTGTATGGTTGGGGGATATGGGATGCTGGTAGTGCTAATAGCTACTACACGGCGGCTATTACCTCGATGACCAAAAGTTGGTCGAATTTTTGGTACGGTGCTTTTGATCCAGCAGGATTTATTACTGTTGACAAACCGCCAGTTGCATTATGGCTAATGGCCATATCAGCTAAAATATTTGGTGTACATGGTTGGTCGGTTGTTTTACCAAGTGTTTTGTCGGGTATAGGATCTGTTTACTTAATGTATAAATTATTAGCACCAAAGTTTGGTTTATGGGCCGGACGAATTGGAGCCTTAATTTTGACATTAACGCCAACGGTGGTTGCTAATAGTCGCACGAATAATATGGATGCTATACTGGTATTTTTCTTGCTTTTAGCTGTATATATTTTACAAAAAGCAGTCGCTAAGAGAAATATTTGGCTAGTCATTGTCAGTTTTGGCTTGATTGGTGTCGGCTTTAACATCAAAATGTTACAAGCCTTCATGATTTTACCAGCAATGCTTGTTTATTATTGGGTAGCAATCAAACTACCGTGGAAAAAGAAAATTGCTTGGTTAGTTGTTGGTATGGCTTCCTTATCGATTTTTACAGTAGCTTACCCATTGGCAGTTGACTCTGTTGACCAATCTAATCGACCATATATTGGTAGTTCACAAACGAATTCATTAATGGAACTAGCATTTGGATACAACGGGACTGAAAGATTATTAGGACAATCAACAGGAACTGGCGGTGCTTTCCCTGGCATGGGAAATACTAAAAAATCAACAGGAACTCAAAAAAATAACGGTGCTCCGAGTGGTAAAAAACCGAGCGGGTCAGCGCCAACTGGTAAAATGCCCGGACAGGCACCGACAGGAAAACAAAGTGGTGGTAAAGCTCCAACTGGCACGCCACCAAACCAATCTACAAATAAAAATGCTAAGCAGGCTAAGGGCAAAGCACCTAGTCAGTCCGGAAAAATGGCCAGACAAACACAAGGTGGCCAGGGTGGCGGTAACAGTGCTTTTGCTATTGGATCAGCTGGACCATTTAGACTTTTCCAATCAGATTTGGGTTCACAAATTGGTTGGTATCTGCCACTTGCAATTCTTGGACTTATTGCTGGTTGGTTTGGATTTAGAAAGCGTGGTGCTAAGTGGTACCATGTTTCTGAAGAACAATCCGAGGTTCTTCTCTGGGCGGGATGGTTCGTTCCTGTCTACGGTTTCTTCTCTGTTGCTAGTTTCTTCCATCCATATTATACAATTATGCTAGCCCCTGTGATTGCTGCATTGACAGCAATTGGCGTGGTAGCGGTTGTGAAAATGTCTGCTCAAAGCAATAAAGAATCAATGATTGCACGAATAGTGGTCAGTGTTGCCGTATTAACAACGCTTCTACTTCAAGCGTACTATGTATGGTCATATTACCCAATTATCAGCATCATCTTGATTATTTTAGCAATTGGCTTATCTATCTGGTGGTTACTGCCTAGACAAATCAATAGCAAAATAAAAATTGCCTTGTCGGCAATTAGCATCTTACTAATGGCAGGCTGGTGGTCGTTAACACCAACATTGTCGCATAATTCTGCAGCAATACCAGCCGCCAGTCCTTCTCTGCTAAGTCAAACCGGCAGCAGTGATATGGGCGGGGAAGTCAATAGTCAATTATTGAGCTACACTAAGAAGCATCAAGGCAATGCCAAATATTTATTTGCTACAACAGATTCTAATTCAGCATCTGGATATATTATCAAATCTGGCAAAGCAGTTATGGCTATAGGTGGATATAACGGTACTGATCCAACGATGTCTCTATCCGAGTTTAAGAAGCTAGTCAAGTCGGGACAACTTAAATATTTCGTTATGGGTAATAATAGTAAGACTTCAAGTGGCCAAATTAGTAAAATACTAACTTGGGTTAAAAAGAATGGCACTAAGGTCACATATAGCTCTAGTACATCAAATCAAAGTTCCCCAACGCAACAAATGGGTGGACAATCACAAAGTTCAACGCTATATGATCTATCAAATATATACGAATAAGAAAGGAGAATACTTTAAATATGCTGACAAGATATACAACGCCAAGACTTGGTTTGATTTTACCAGCCTATAATGAGCAGGAAGTTTTGCCCACAACTTTGTCCAAATTGAATACGGTTAAAGCGACTTTGATTCAAAAAAACCTCATTAGCGATGATAGTTTTATTATGGTTGTGGACGATGGCTCTGTAGACAATACATGGGGAATTATTCAAGAAAAAGAACAATTAAATTCTGATTTAATTGGTGTCAAGTTATCTCGTAATTTTGGCCACCAATCGGCATTATTAGCAGGAATGTCAGAGAGTATTAAATTAGCGGACATTGTTATAACACTAGATGCTGACTTGCAAGATAATCCAGATATTATTCAAAAAATGGTGCTTAAATATAAAGCGGGCAATGAAATCGTATATGGGGTCAGATCCAGTAGAAAAACCGATACATGGTTCAAACGTAATACGGCACTAACTTTTTACAAAATTTCATCATTTTTAGGTGTCGAAATGGTGCCAAATCACGCTGACTTTAGATTAATGAGTCGTGTTGCTGTGCTAGCATTACTGCGAATGCCTGAGCGAAATGTTTTTCTACGCGCTATGGTACCGCTAGTTGGATTTCAGTCAGATAAAGTTTTTTATGAACGTGGTGAACGTCAGGCAGGTACATCCAAATATCCACTAAAAAAGATGTTGAATTTTGCTATTGATGGCATTACCAGTTTCAGTGTTCAACCGATTCGTTTATTGTTTAATTTAGGTATTCTTGTCATCAGCATCGCCAGTATTGAAATTGTGTACACAATATTTGAAAAAATGATTGGGAATACAGAAGCAGGTTGGTCATCTTTGATGATTTCCATTTGGTTATTGGGAGGCATTAACTTGATAGCAATATCGATTGTTGGTATTTATATTGGCAAAATATTTACCGAAGTGAAGCATAGGCCTTTATTCCAAATTGAAACTGAAACAGGGCTATTCGTGCAAAAGCTACGTAAAGTTGATGACTATGCCATGAAGTGATCTTCAAGTATAATACAATTGATAAAGATAATGTTTAATAGTAATCAAAGTACTTTTTGGATTTGAATGGAGACGAATTGTTTTGCGTAAATATTTACTTTCTGAAAAAATGAAGTATATTTTCTGGGGTGTGGCAACGACCATAGTATATTTAATCATTCGACTCATTTCCATGAAAATATTTGATGACACAATGCTGCCTGTCCTAATCTCGCAGACACTGACTATTATATTCGCATTTGTTGTTAATAAACTGTTTGTATTTACAACGAAACAAACGAAAAGTGTGTTCGTTCAGTTTGTCAGATTCCTTTGGGGACGGTTATTTGTGGCCGGAATTGACTTCTTTTTAACCTATGTTATGATTGAAAAATATAGCAATATTTTTATTCATATTTTCTTTCTTAATCAGGTAAACTTTAAGTTATTTCCTTTTTCATTGCCAATAGTAAATCAATTTGCTTCAAATAGTACGGAGCTAAATAGTTTCCTAGCAATTATTTTGATACAAGTGATCTCAGTAATTGTAAATTATCTTATTTCAAAATTTATGATTTTTAATTAACACCTTTATCAACCACATGTAGATAAAAGTGATGCCTTTATTTAAGAACAAGCAACTTTAGAACAGCTATTTGATATAGCTGTTTTTTTTTTGTCGAAAAATCAAAACGATTGCTTTTTGTTTAGAATTGTTGTAGTATGTTAGATAGGAAAAGAATAACAATATTAAGGAGGAATTAAGAATGTCAAAAACAAAGATTATTATAGTTGGTGCATCTCACGGGGGACATCAAGCAATTTTAGAACTAACTCGTAAACACAAGAATCTTGACATCAAGTTATTTGAGGTCGGTGATTTTATTTCATTCATGTCTTGCGGCATGGAATTGTATTTAGAAAATAGTGTTACTGATGTTAATGATGTTCGTAATTTCCGTCCTGAAGATATGGAACAGTTGGGCGCAGAAATTTACAATAATCACCAAGTACTAGCAATTAATGCTGATGATAGGACAGTTTCTGTCAAAGACGTCACTACCGGTAGTATTGAGAAATATAGCTATGATAAGCTGATATTAAGTTCAGGCGTGACACCAAATAGTCTACCTGTTCCAGGGAACGATTTAGAAAATGTCTATCTCATGCGCGGTAAAGATTGGGCAACAAGTATAAAAGCCAAGTTAGAAAACCCTGCTGTTAAAAATATCACAATTGTTGGTGCGGGTTACATTGGCGTTGAGGCAGCGGAAGCAAGTATTAAGGCCGGGAAAAACGTTACTTTAATTGATATGATTGACCGCCCTTTGGGCAATTATTTGGATGCGGAATTAACAGCTATTCTGGAAAAGGAATTAGCTGATAAAGGTGTAAAAGTGGTTACTGGCGTTCGCATCGAAAGTTATGAGGGAACTAGTCAAGTAACGGCAGTCAAAACAAATGAGGGGAAGTACCCAAGTGATTTAGTTATTCAAGCCGCTGGGGTTAAGCCAAATACGAATTGGTTGAAAGGTGCGATTGATTTAGACGATCAAGGCTGGATTAAAACTGATGAATATTTACGGACGAATTTACCAGATGTCTATGCTGCGGGAGATGCAGTTCTATCGTATTCAATCCCTGCACAAACTAAAATACCGATTGCACTAGCAACCGTTGTACGGCGTGAAGTCCGTTATATAATCGCACATTTATTTGAAAATCAGCCCTCAGTTCCTTTCAAAGGGGCCGTTGGCTCGTCGGCATTAAGCGTGTTCGATTATCATTTTGCAACGGCTGGATTAAATACCACAACAGCCAAAAAAGCAGGTGCTACTTTGAAGAGTTCCTTCTATCAAGATACCTTACGACCCGACTATGTTCCTCGAGAAAAGGGGAACACCGAAGTTTATGTCGGACTGGACTATGATCCACAGACACATCGTATTTTAGGTGGTGCAGTACTATCGACTTATGATATAACGGCTCAGGGCAATGTCATTGCGCTAGCTATCGAACAAGGGCTTCGTCTGGAAGATTTGGCTGAAGCCGACTTTTTCTTCCAACCAGGATTTGACCGACAATGGAGTCTATTGAACCTAGCGGCACAACATGCACTTGGTGAGCCTAAATTTTAACTAGCTTGTGAATAATGTAAGATTATGCTACAAATAAAAAGAGACGCAACTTTTCGAGTTGCGTCTCCTTTATTTGATAAGTAAAATTATATGTTTTCTAAATGACCATTCTTATCCTTAGCAATTAAGAAGTAGACCGTTACTGCGATCGACCACGCCCAAACGATGTGCCCAAAGAACTCAGAAATATGTTCATCTAAAGGTTGATTCCATGCAGCAGGAATTGTTCCAAATGCAGGCATGATAATAATATGCCAAAGAATCCAAAGGAATATACCATAAGCAGCACCTTGCCACAAAGCTATTTTAGACCAATATTGAGATACAAACACATATAGTATTGCAAATGCAATGGCAAATGAGAAGTGTAGAATCAATGTGAACCAAAATACTTTTTGATCTTGAGAGTAGTAAAAGAATGAATGAACTAGTTTAGATGGAATGCCAAGTTGTTCAGCCATATGTTGTGGTGGATTAGTGGCATTACGAGCTAGTGTACGTGGTGGCAAAATATTTTCCCAACCGATTTTAACCATTCCTGAAATCATTCCTGCAATAAATCCGTAGAAAATACTTTTAACGATGATTTCCTTTAGTGATGCAACTGGTTTATTTAGTGTAAACATGGTGTTTCTCCCTTATGTGAATCATTTAACAACTGTTAATAATACAGGCATTGGAATCGTTTGTCAATTCATTTGATTTCGTGAATATGTTCGATTAATTATGGATATTGCGCAAATTGTGAAATAAAATACATGCAATTAAAAAACAATGAGAATAAAAATAAATGGTTGCAAAATAATTATAAATACTGTAAGGTTATTACAAATAAATGAGACAAAGAAAAGATAAGTAAATTTTAGGGGTAATCAAAGAGAGCTAACATTTGGTGAAAGTTAGTATTACGAATGAATTGAAAATGGTCTTGGAGTCGTTAGTGGTATGAGCATGTTCGTAAATATCGCTCGGGTGCGCCCGTTATCGCGTTAAGGTATCTTTCTTTTGATGTACCTGTCAAGTATAAAGTAGTGATACTTTATAGAATTTGGGTGGTAACACGAGTTTTTCGTCCCATAATCTTTGTGGATAATGCAAAGATTATGGGACTTTTTTATTGTCGTATGTAGAAAAAATAATGGAGAACGGTCTATGACAAACAAAGTAAATAACATCTTATCAGAGTTGAAAGATTTCCAGTGAATTTGTGGATATGTTTGAGTTTAGCGCTGGAAGCAAAATTAACTGGGTTATTTTGGTTAATCATTGGGCTCGTTATTTTAGTATATAAAACGAGTATTTTTTAAAAACCTGTACCTCAGTTTGATTTTTCAGAATAAATTTTCAATGCTAGTAATACAACTTTATGTAAAGAGACAGGAGTAATAAATGTCAAAGAAAGTAGCAATTATTACAGGCAGTGGTAGAGGAATAGGAAAAGCAATTGCTGAGAGACTCGCGACAGAAAATTATTACGTTGCAGTAGTCGATATTGATGAATCTAGTGCTAAATATGTGAGTGATAGTATCAACGCTATGAAGGAAAAGCAAGCCAAATATTATGTTTTAGATGTTGCTGATCGAAAATCAGTTTTTGATTTGGTCGACAAAGTAGTAGCTGATTTTGGTCGTCTAGATGTGTTTGTTAATAACGCAGGGGTTGCCTACATTGATAGTATTATTGATAGTGATCCGAAAAAAGTTGAGCGGTTGTTTGATGTTAATCTTAAGGGAACCTTTTGGGGAATCCAGGCGGCTGCAAAACAGTTGAAAAAGCAAGGGAGTGGTGGAAGGATAATCAATGCTGCGTCACTGGCTGCAGTGGAAGGATCTGCACTACAAGGCGCATATTCGGCTTCCAAATTTGCCATTAGAGGATTAGGTCAATCTGCGGCAAAAGAACTTGCAAAATATAATATCACTGTAAATGCTTACGATCCAGGTATAGTTATTACACCTTTACGTGATTATATTGATCAGCGAACAGCACAAATTAAAGACACAACAGCTGAGATTCAAAGGCAAAGTGTTGTCAATGAAATTGCGTTAGGAAGAGCGGCTTTGCCTGATGATGTAGCCGATGTTGTATCATTTTTGGTTTCACAGCAGGCAAAGTATATTACTGGGCAATCGATTTTAATTGATGGTGGTATGAGATTTCACTGACGTTTTGTAAGTATTTCTAATAAAAAATACAAGAAAGAGAATTTGAGATGGTAAAAAAGAAAACGGTAGTCATAGCAGCTGTTGTGGCAGGAATTGTTATTGTAGCAGGTGTGATTATTCATAGAAACACGGCGCAAACAACCGATAAGACGGAAGTGACTGTCGGATCGATAGGATCAGACGCCCAAATTTGGGAATATATTGCGAAACTACCAGAAACCAAAAAAGAAAATATCACTATCAAGGTTAAGAACTTTACTGATGGGGTTTCACTAAATACAGCGACTGCACAAGGAAAAGTGGATGTTAATGCCTTTCAATCATACGCGTATTTTGTGGCTTATAACAAGAGTAATAGCTCGAACAAGCTGAGTGTTTTAGGGACAACATACCTAGAACCTATGGGCATTTACTCTGAAAAATATGATTCTATTGACGATATTCCAGATGGGTCAACAATTGCTATTGCTAACAATGCAGCTAATACGGCACGTGGATTGAAATTACTAGCAAAAGCTGGATTAATAACATTAAAAGATAATTTTAATAGTCTTTCTGGCGTTAATGATATTAAAAGCAACCCACACAACTTCAAGTTTAAAGAAATTGATGATACAACCGGGCCACGAGTGATTAAAGATAATTCAATTGCCGCTGCACTTATTGGAAATACAATCGCATTGGAAGGCAAACTGAATGTTTTGAAAGATTCACTTTACTACGAAAAAATTAACCAATCAACAAAGGACAATATTAATATTCTAGCCACAGCAGAAAAGAATAAGAATAATGCTAAATTTAAAAAGTTAGTTAAGTTGTATCATAGTAAAGCAGCTCAAAAATATATTAACAAAAAGTTTGATGGTACTAAAATCGAAGTTCAAAAGTCTGTCTCTTATTTAGCTGACTAGTTTATCATTAGAATATTCAAAAGTAAGGAGTCAACATGGCTGAAATTTATGATTTAATTGTTATAGGAACTGGTTCTGTTGGCTCTAGCACTGGCTATTATGCCGCTAAGAGAGGGTTACGTGTTTTGGAAATTGATTCCGCCACACCGCCACATACTAATGGATCACATCATGGCGAAACTAGGATGATTCGTCATGCTTATGGTGAAGGTTCATCTTACGTACCTCTTGTATTGCGTGCGCAAGAACTATGGAACGAATTAAAAAAAGACACACAAGTTGATATATTTCATCAAACAGGGGTGCTGAATATAGCACCTAAGCAATCGAGTTTTTTAAATAATATCATAACTTCTGCTGAAAAATATGAGTTACCGATCGAAGTCTATGATGCTTTTCAAGCCAGAAAAAAGTGGCCACAATTTACAATACCTGATCAATTCAAGGCGGTTTTAGAAAAAAACTCTGGTTATTTGAAATCAGAACTAGCTATTGATACGTATGTTAAAGAAGCTAAACGGTTGGGCGCTCATGAACAATTTAACACGCAGGTCATTTCGGTTGATAATGATGAGAATGGATCTGTTCATGTGACTACAAATGAAGGCATATTTATAGGGAAATCTGCTGTTATAACTGTTGGTACTTGGGTGAAAGATCTGATACCCAACCTGCCCATCCAACCAGTTAGAAAAGTTGTTTCTTGGTTTGAAGCACCAAAACAACTGGCAGAAGAGACGGGGTTTCCAGCATTTACGATTCAGCTCGGTGACGGTACACAATATTACGGTTTTCCAGCCAATAAAGGGCTCATTAAAATAGGTCGACACCAGGGAGGGCAATATATCACGAAGCGAGAAGAACGACTTGATTTTAATGCACTTAAAGAGGATAAAACAGAAATATCATCTTTGTTAAACAGTGTCTTGAAAACTGTGGGTAACTTGGATCATGGTGTGGCCTGCAGCTATGATTTGTCTCCGGACGAGCATTTTATTATTGACGATTTACCAGGAAAGAAAAACATTCAGTTTGTCTCAGGATTAAGTGGCCATGGTTTTAAATTTGCTAGTGTGTTAGGCGAAATATTGGTTGCCAAAGCGTTAAATGAAACATTGGATTTTGACCTTTCACCATTTTTGTTATCACGGTTTAATTCATAAGAAAATATTGAAATGCTTTAGTAAAATTAAATGTTGGCGCGAGAAAAAGCAACTACTTAATTAGTAGTTGCTTTTTCAATGTACATGATAAATATAATATATGATAGTTAAAAATTTTGCTGAATAAGCATAAAATTGCTAAAATAGAGGGTATGCAAAATCAGAAGAATTTTTTAACTGAACTATTAGTTACCGGACTTGGTGGTGCCATTGGTGGAACTACGCGGTATCTTTTGGGATTAGTTCCAATAATTGGACCAATGCCGGTAATGACAATGATGATTAATTGGCTAGGTACTTTGCTATTAGCAATGTTGGGCGCCTATCTAGCGAGTCATCGCAGTCGATTAGAGCGGTGGCAGTCCTTCCTTGGTACTGGTGTTTTAGGTGGGTTCACGACATTTAGCACCATGATTTGGCAAATACATCAACAGTTATTCATTAGTGTAGCTAATGCTTTAGTTTATATGATATTAACTCTTGGTGGTAGCCTTATAATGTTAAAATTGGGCAACTACTTTGGCAACAAGATTGGTGAGGCACATGTATGACAATACTAGGAGTAGCCATTGGTTCGGCATTAGGTACAATGCTGCGGTATATTGTTTTGAATACGTGGCCAGCTAAGTCGAAATACTTTACTGCCGTATTCATTGTTAATATGGTTGGCAGTTTCGCGCTAGGTTATCTTATGGCTACAGGCGCAACCTACGCGATGTATAGCTTTTGGACTACTGGTGTAATTGCGGGGCTAACGACTTTTAGTACGATGATGACGCAAAGCGGTCAATACACTCGCGGACAGCAAGCTTGGTACTTAGCTTTGCAAATTATTTTTGGTATGATTTTCTTTAGTGCAGGAACTGCGCTAATCACGATATTATGAAAGAACACCAAGTTAAGTTGAACATATTAATGAGGACAAAATAATGAGTAAAATAGCAGTTATTATTGATTCATCTTCGGCAATGCCAGTAGCTATTCGCAACCGATATCATATTTTTCAAGTGAATGACCCCATTATTTTTGGGGATGAAGTCTACAAGGAAACTGTGGATATTCATAGTTTGGGTGAGCTTGTTAAAATGATGCAAGAAAAAAAGCAATTGGCTTCCACTTCTCAACCGGCTCCTGGCGATTGGGAAGAGGCATTGAATTTAGCTAAGGCTTCTGGTTACAATCAGGCTATTTTGATTACGCTTTCGTCTGGTATTTCAGGCACCTATCAAACAGCTAATGCAATTGCGCAATCATATGACGGTATGGATGAAGTTCGCGCGTGGGATTCAAAAATAGCAGTAATGGGTGCCGGTGTGCAAGCTATATTAGCAGCTGCCATGGCGGAGAAAAACCGTTCACTTGATGAAATTAGTACAGCATTAGAACAACTACGATCAACCATTGATGTTCGCTTCGTTGTAAATGATATTTCACATTTACAACGCACGGGTCGCTTATCACGTGGCCAAGCTTTAATTGGTGGTTTGTTGAATATCAAACCAATTTTATCTATTGATGTTCAAGACGAAGGAAAAATCGGGGCCGTTGGCAAGGCGCGCAAGATGAGTGGGGCTTTAAAAGAAATAAAAGAACCATTACGTCAGTCATTAGCTGAAGCTGATTATCCTGTTCGGGCCTATGTAATTGATGGTAATAACACGAAGTTAGGCGATAAATGGTTGAAAGATTTACAGTCTGAATATCCTACCGTTAAATTTGAACGTGGTGTGATTGGTGCATTTATTGGCGTACATACAGGCGATGGCGCTATGGGTGTAATCTGGGCACGTGATTGGGAAGATTTAATTTAATCAGTAATGAAAACCAGTATCAACCAAAATTGGTGCTGGTTTTATTGTATAATGAAGAATAGAATAATTTACGGGGTGTACTAATGCAACGATCAAGACGTTTTCAAATTGTTTATGAAGTGCTCAACGCGGTCACGCACGGATTTGGGTTCATTTTAGCTGTGATTGCCGGTGTAATGTTGATGATTCATGTGTTGAGCAAACCAGTTACCGCATTGACCTTAACTGCGGTTATCATCTATATTAGTACGGTTGGTTTTTTTCTACTTGCCTCAACGCTATTTCATTCGCTCGTGTTTACCCGGGCGGCAAAAATCTTTCAATTTTTTGACCATGCAGGTATATATCTCGTCATCTTAGGTAGTTACACGCCTTACACATGGTTATTGATCAAGGGCTGGGTTGGTTGGACTATTTGGGGTGCTATTTTAGCAATGACGATTGCCGGATTTGTTTATGATTTATTTTTTGTTGGACGATGGCCTTGGGTATCGGTGACGATTTATCTGGTCATGGGTTGGTTGATTATTCTAGCAATGCCTATTCTCTGGGGCGTTTTGTCACATACCGCCTTCTGGTTACTTGTTGCTGGAGGCTTGACCTATTCGGCGGGAACTATTTTTTATCTTATTCCTAAAATTCCAATGGGTCATGTTTATTGGCATCTCTTCGTCTTAGGTGGCGCTGGATTAATGTTTGCTAGTATCTACATTTCTTTGTAAAAGCCGGTAGGCTTTTTTTTATGACTATTTTCAAAATAATGATTGCTTTATTAAAATTAGTTGGTTGTGTAAATAAACTAACGGATGTATAATGTGTTTGTTGTAAACGATTCCAATGTAAAAATAAAAGTAAGGAGAAATCATGTTGAAACGTAAATCTATCTCAAACAATTTTATTTATTTTTTGGTGCCCTTGGCGGCCTCCTGTTTGGGTATGATACGGGTGTAATATCTGGTGCTATGTTGTTCATCAGGAAAGAATTGGAAATTCAGACATTGTCTTTCGCTTCCAGAGTCGCCACGTTTTCTAGTCAAACAAGGAAAAATGAGTGAAGCCCAAAAGGTCTTATCAACCATGAATCCAAACGCAAAACTTGTAGAAGAAGAGTTATATGATATTAAATTACAAGTGAATACACCTTCCGGTGGTTTCAAGGAACTATTTGGTCCCATGGCGCGGCCAGTGTTAATAATGGCTTTAGGACTAGCCATTTTTCAACAGGTTATGGGATGTAACACGGTATTATATTATGCACCAAAAATATTCATTTCGGCAGGATTTAGTGAACATTTCGCACTTCAATCACATATTGTTATCGGATTATTTAACGTGATTGTTACCGCCATTGCGGTTAAAATAATGGATAAAATAGATCGAAAGAAAATGCTAACCTATGGTGCTGTTGGTATGGGTGCATCGCTGTTAACGATGTCAACAGCGATGCTTGTTCTTCGAGCGGGAAATGGTAATGTTGGTTCATGGATATGTGTCATTGCTTTGACGCTCTATATTGCTTTCTTTTCATCTACTTGGGGACCAGTTATGTGGGTTATGATAGGAGAGGCATTTCCACTTAATATACGTGGACTTGGTAACTCATTTGGTGCCGTTATAAACTGGACAGCTAATTTTTCTGTGGCACAGTCATTTCCTATGCTTTTAATCGCTTTTACGCCAGATCATGCTGTTAATGCGGAGGGGCAAGGAATTGCTAAGCTCTTTCTCATTTATGGTGTTTTGTGCTTTGTTGCTATTTGGTTTATTGCTAAATTTACGATTGAGACTCGTAATCGTTCATTAGAATCTATCGAATCAGACTTGAGATCAAAAGCTCATGCAAAAGGCTATCTGGAGAGCGACTATGTTGGGATAAATAACTGAACCTCTATGTCTTCTGAATTTTTACTCATTAAATCTATGCGCATCAGCACAAAATACTTGCTTGATGCTCATAGATTTTTTAGTTGCAACATTTATTGCTCTATGTTCCGGTGTTTGTACGCCAACTTGAAAGCATGTGTCGGTTACCGTACAATGGAGGTACTGTTAAAACTAATAGAAACTATTTGAGGGCATTTCAGATGAAAAAGTCAGATCATCTAACTATTCGTGATCATAATCAGCGCTTAGTTTTACAAGCGCTTTTTAATGCCGACGAAACATCCCGGGCACAATTAGCTATTGATTTAAACTTAAATAAATCGACAATCAGCTCTATTTACCGCGACTTGGATGAGAAAGGCTTTATTGAAAGCCTTGGTGATGGTGAAACTTCCGAGACGGGAGGCCGTAAAGCAAAGCTGATTCGGTTTAATCGACGTTATGGGTACGTCATTTCTTTTGATATGGGGAGACATCATTTACGAACAGCACTGGTTCAGGTTGGTGGAGCAGTGATTATGAAACAAAATACTGCCGTGGACGGCATGAGCGTATTACAAGTAACTGAGCTAATGATATCTCAGATTAAAAAGTATAAGAATAAAAAAAATGGCACCTTGAACGGGCTGATGGGAATATCGGTTGGTATCCATGGTGTCGTTGAAAATAACAAGGTACAATATTCCCCTTTTTTCGATTACTCACAACTAGACATGGCAGTAGAACTTGAAAACGCCAGTGGCGTACGTGTGGTTTTGGAAAACGAAGCCAATTTTGCGGCCACTTATATACGTGATTATCATGATTATCGCAAGTCTGATCATTACAATAATATGGTTGTTTTAAACATTCACTATGGGATTGGCGCTGGAATTATAATTAATGGTGAGTTGTATCGGGGAATACAAGGGCGAACCGGTGAGATAGGCCGCAGTGTGATTGAAACAACTACAGGTGAGACAGTTAGAATTGAAGATTTATATTCCGAAGATGCTATGTTACGAAGAACTGCTGAACGAACTGGTTTGATCGTTCAAGATAGGGATCGATTCATTCAACTGAGGAAAGAACAACCAGAGACGGTTAGTTTGTTGCTTGATGAGTGGGTTCATGGTATTTCACGGGTGGCATTTAATTTAGTGCAAACACTGGCGCCGGAAGCTTTATTCATTCATTCACGTTTTATTGCTGAAATGCCTGATTTATTAGAGCGCGTGATTGTGGCTTATCAAATGTTAAATCCAATCAATCAATCCGAAATATTATTTGCAAATCACTCAGTATACGATGCAACATTATTAGGTGGAGCATCAAGCATTGCCAGAGAAGTATTAGATTTAGACGGTTTGTCGCTTAGTTTTAGACTATAATTTTTTTGTGAAGCAGGACAGTAAATACGCTGTCCTGCTTTTTTATATTTGTTGCGTTAATGGACCTAGTTAATAAACTTGCATAAATCAATGAAAGCGTATACAATTATCATAGTTGGTTGGTGTAACCAACTATGATAATTGTATTAAATTAATACAGGAGGATAAATACAATGGCAGAACTTTTTGATTTTCCCCAAGTAACATTTGTAGGAACACAATCATTACAAGCGGGTGATGGATTTCATTATTATAATCCAGATGAAATAGTTAAAGGTAAGAAAATGAGTGACTGGCTAAAGTTTTCAGTGACTTATTGGCATACAATGGACCAACGCTTAGTAGACCCATTTGGTGAAGGAACAGCTGTCCGGCCGTGGGACAATCAAGGTAAACCAGATTCAATGGAGCAAGCATTAGCGAAGGTTGATTATTTGTTTGAGTTTTTGGAAAAAACTGACGTGAACTACTTTGCCTTCCATGATCGTGATCTTGCACCTGAAGGGAATACACTTGCCGAAACAAATAAAAATTTAGATCAAGTTATTGACAAAATTGAACAAAAAATGCATGAAACAGGTAAAAAACTTTTATGGAATACTTCATCACTATTTACGAATAAACGTTTTTTGGCTGGTGGCGCAACTACACCATTTGCTGAGGTATTTGCTTATGCAGCTGGACAAATTAAGCATTCATTAGATATTGCCAAGCGCTTAGGATCAGAATCATATGTTTTCTGGGGCGGACGAGAAGGCTACGACTTTCTATTGAACACTGACACCAAACGTGAATTAGACCATATTGCAGCATTCTTTAAGCTAGCTAAGGATTATGCAAATGAAATTGGTTATCAGGGGCAGTTCTTGATTGAACCTAAGCCCAAAGAACCAACACAGCATCAATATGATTTTGATGTGCAAACAACAATTGCTTTCTTGAAAACTTATGGATTAGAAGAAACATTCAAGTTGAACTTGGAAGGCAATCACGCGTACTTAGCTGGTCACACGTATGAGCATGAAGTAAGATTTGCGCGAGAGGCTGGTTTGTTAGGATCATTAGATGCCAACATGGGTGATAAGCTCACTGGGTGGGACATTGATGAATTTCCAAATGATGTTTATGAGGCGACCTTAGTAATGTATGAATTCTTGAAAAACGGGGGTCTACCAACTGGTGGTTTGAATTTTGATTCGAAAGCACGCCGTCAAAGTTTCCAAGCTGACGATTTATTCTACGCGCATATTGCCGGTATGGATACTTACGCCGCTGGCTTGAAGGTTGCTGCTAAGTTAATTGATGATCAAGTGATTGAAAATGTTCTGAAAGAGCGGTATGCTTCATTTGATTCGGGTATTGGCGCTGATTTTGAAGCTGGGAAAGTTAGCTTAAAAGAATTGGCCACCTATATTGAAAATAAGACAGATGAAGAAATCAACGCAACTCTCAAGTCTGGTCGCCAAGAACGTATCAAACAAACATTGAATAATTACATCTTTTCTGTACTTGGATCTTAAGATTGAATGTGTCTTAAGGCATCAAAGCGGTACAGAATTATAAATATTTTCAAAAAAGACTAGTTTAAACTGGTCTTGTACATAACACAGGTGACTGTGTTGAGTTATCTTAGTAAAGATGAACAGAGAGTGGAGGTTAGACATGACAAAGGTAGTGCTTGGTATTGATCTTGGTACCTCAGCAGTAAAAGTATCAGCGGTTGATCGTCGAGGAAACATTGTTGCACAACAAAGCTTTGATTATCCTGTTACACAACCACAAGTTGGTTGGTCAGAACAAAATCCTGAAGATTGGGTTAATGGAACAACAGTTGCAATTGTTAATCTGATTTTAAAAGATCATATTGCGCCAACAGATATTGAAGGGATTTCTTATTCTGGGCAAATGCATGGGCTTGTTTTGCTAGATGAAAATCATCAGGTTCTGCGACCAGCAATTTTATGGAATGATACACGTACCAGCGCACTAGTAGAGGAAATTAAGAATAAACTAGGTAAAAAGTTTCTTGATATTACCAGAAATTATCCTCTAGAAGGTTTTACTTTACCGAAAATTTTATGGGTTAAGGAGAAGGAGCCGGAGATTTTTAAGCAAGCAGATCTTTTCCTACTACCTAAGGATTATTTACGATATCGTATGACTGGTAAATTAGCCATGGATTACTCTGATGCAGCTGGAACGGTTGTCTTAAATGTTACTAAAAAATGCTGGTCAACAGACATTGCAGAAGCGTTTGACTTACCATCATCTTTTTTCCCTGAACTCATTACGTCAACTGATTTTGCTGGTTATATTTCAGAGTCTTACGCGACATTTTCTGGATTGACAACACAAACTAAAGTATATGGTGGGGCAGCTGATAATGCCGCTGGGGCAATTGGGGCAGGTTTGCTCAAATCAAACATGGTCATGTCTTCCATTGGAACTTCAGGTGTGGTTGCAAAGTTTGAAAATAATGCTGATATAGACTATCATGGGCAAATTCATTTCTTCAATCATGCTATCCCTAACAAGTATTATTCCATGGGCGTGACGTTAGCAGCTGGTGACGCCAATTCTTGGTTTAAGCGTGTTTTTGGTGAAACACAAAGCTTTTCAGCATGGTTACGTGAAGCTGAACAATCAAGTGTAGGTGCCAATGGCTTATTGTTTACACCTTATATATCAGGGGAGCGAACGCCATATCCTGATGCAGATATCCGTGGGAGCTTCTTAGGACTTGATCGTAAACATCAACGAGGCGACTTTATCCGTGCGGTTTTGGAAGGCATAATCTTTAGTTTCAAGGATATTATGACAATTTATGATCAGCAAGGGGTCGGTTTTGATACGATTATTGCCATTGGTGGCGGTGCAAAGTCCCCACTATGGTTACAAATACAAGCTGACATATTTGGAAAGCGGGTTACAACGTTAGAAAATGAGCAGGGACCGGGATTAGGCGCCGCGATAATTGCAGCTACAGGATTGGGATGGTTTGACAGTGTGCAAGAAGCTGCACAATCCTTTCTATCATTTGGAACGGTTTACGAACCGAAGGCAGAAAATGTTTTGAAGTATCAGCAAATGTACAGCATTTATCAAATGGCATATCATTCAACTGCAGAAGTATCACACAAGTTGGTTGCGTATCAGCGTAAAATCAGTTCTTAATTGAAAAAGAAGTATATAAAGTTCTTATTTTAGATACATGGACAGAGGTGTATTTATCATAGGAACTTTTAGGTTGAAAATATACTATGTTTTCTCAGGTCGTAATTATCAAATCAAAAAACCACTAAACGATTGTTTAGTGGTTTTTTAGTGGTCAGCCAGGGGCTCGAACCCTGGACCCACGGATTAAGAGTCCGTTGCTCTACCAACTGAGCTAGCTGACCAAAATGTCGTGTTTCACAACATCAAATATAATACCATGTGAAAATACAAAATGCAATAGCTAAGTATGATAAAATGAATATATTCTATATTGGAAGGAGATGCGTGAAATATGAATCAATCGTTCACGCTCTATTATCATGTTTGATCTTATCAAAGCAATAATTATTGGTATCATTGAAGGACTGACAGAATTTCTACCAGTTTCTTCAACGGGACATATCATTCTAGCAGAATCCCTAATGAGAATCCCAGGGGGCACTGTTTGGACCAAAGCTTTCAGTTCGGTATTTGATTACTCAATTCAATTGGGCGCTATTTTTGCTGTTATTCAATTGTATTTTAACAAGTTAAATCCGTTTTCATCTAAAAAAACAGATCACGAAAAGTTCCAAACTTGGCGCTTGTGGATTCGCGTTATCGTTGGTGTAATACCAGCCATGATTTTTGGATTTGCATTAAATGATTTTATGGATGCACATCTAATGAACTTTTGGGTAGTGTCAGCAACGCTGATTATCTATGGTATTGCGTTTATCGTAATTGAAAATCGTCAAAAAAGTATTGTGCCAGTTATCACTAATGTAAACCAAATCACATTTAAGTTGGCATTATACATTGGTTTGTTCCAAGTTTTATCAATAGTTCCTGGTACATCACGTTCTGGAGCAACTATTTTAGGAGCAATTATCTTGGGCGCTTCACGTTTTGTGGCTGCTGAGTTTTCTTTCTTCCTTTCAATACCGGTTATGTTTGGCGTTACATTTCTTAAAATGGGTTCATTCTTCCTCAAGGGTGGTTCATTTACAGGCATGCAAAGTTTGGTAATGCTAATTGGTTTCATTGTTTCATGGATTGTTGCTTGGTTTGCAATTAAATTTATGATGGATTATATCAAGAATAATGATTTCAAGGCATTTGGTTACTATAGAATCATTGTAGGTGCTATCTTCTTGATTCTAGGTCTTGTAGGCATCGTAAAATAAGCATTTTCCCAAAAACGTACAAATTAACTTTGTGCGTTTTTTATTTACCACAAACATTGAATATATAATTAGAAAAAAGTGATTGACATTAAAAAATGATTAGTATATAATTATTTCAACATATAACGTTGAAAAGATAAGTACTTGTCGGACTGATTGGATAGAGAGCTAATGTGTGGTGAAAATTAGTATCAGAATGATTAGGAAAATGGTCTTGGAGTTTAATAATGGTGTGAGCATACGTAATTGTAAATGCCATTCGGGTACACCCGTTACAGTGTCACAGTATCGAAAAGATTTTTCCGTACTTGGTAAGTGTGTATTAGTAATAATATGCAGAAAACGGGTGGTAACGCGATAACTTCGTCCCGCAACTTTGATGACTTCAAAGTTGCGGTTTTTTTATTGTATGAAATAAAGGAGATAATTAATATGAATGCGTTAGTGACTAAAAACATATTAGTTAAATTAAAAGGGCTAGGTATGGTACAAAGCCGAATGTGATTGTTATTGTTAATTTTTTATGGCAATAAACAAGGAGAGCACATGGCTAAGGAAAATCAAGACAACTTCAGTAAGAGATTTAATCATATTCCAGTAAGCTTTTGGTATCATTTCTCAGCAGCATCCGGTGTTGATTTAGATGCCTTTAAAAATCCTGAGATTATTGAAGGTAATATTTTAGGTACTAAGAAGTTGGTTGAGACAACCTCACCGGATTTTGTGAAATTAATGAGTGACGGCCTGTTTCATTACGAATTTAATTACCAAGATGCTGATGATAAAAGTGTAGTTTACGCTAATTTATCACCAATAGCGAATAATCATCCATGGTTAATAAAAACAGCAGATTTAGTTAGACGGCAAAAGCAGGTTATCGGTGAACGAGCTTCATTTTATAATGTTTTTTCACCAACGACGTTACTTAAATGGGCATTAGTTAGGAATCCAGATGGGCACTACGATAAAAGTAAAGCCGATGAAAAGCTTGCTGATATTATTTTGACAAATAGCGAAAATGTTCGTCAGGCATTAGAGGTGATTACACTAGATGTAATCAAGCAGGTTAAGGCTGCAGTCAATGCTGGCGCCGATGGCATCTATTATAGTACGCAAGTTATTCAGGATACCCGGCTAGGACATGCGGATTTTGCTGAATTTGTCGCTGCGACTGATAAACAAGTTCTAAAGGCAGCAAATCAATTGTCAGATACAAATATCTTACATATTTGTGGTAATGGCGGCGCCAGAAATGAAATCTCATGGTTTGAAGATTATCCGGCATCAATTGTTAATTGGTCAGTTGATACGGAAGATATATCTTTACATGAGGGCAAAGAGATTTTCCCAGGGAAAATTGTTCTTGGTGGGTTTGGTAACACTGCGAAAGATGTTTTGTATCGAGGAACACAGTCTGAAATACAACAATTTGCTAAACATTTAGTTCAGGAAGCGGGAGCCGAGAATTTAATTATTGGTGCTAATTGTACGGTTCCCCGGGATATTGATCTTCAACATTTACAGTGGGCGATAGAAGCAGTTCAAAAAGAAAGTGAAGGTTTGAAAAGTTATGAGTAATCAACAAAATGTATTATTAGATGCAACAGAAAAAATACCGGTTAGTTTTTGGCGCCATTTCGCTGATGATGAAACTGTCGATGCACTAGAGAATCCAACAATTGCTACGATTAATATTCAAGGACATAAGGAATATGTTGAAGGCTTACGTCCAGATTTTGTGAAGTTAATGAGTGACGGTTATTTTAATGTTCCATTTGACAATGTCACTGATCCTAAAAATATTGATGATTTAAATAAAATTCAAGAGATACAAGATGAGGATCCTTGGCTTACTGAACAGGTCAAATTAGTGCAAGAGCAGAAAAAAGTTATTGGTCAGCGTAGAGGATTTTATAATATTTTTTCACCGGTTACGATTTTAAAGTGGGCGCTCTATGATGCAGAAAGTGAGCTGCCTGCCAAGGGAGATGAACGCTTAACCGAATTGTTTATTCAATACCCAGAGAAAATTAAGCATGTTCTAAACGTTCTAGCTAAGAGCATTATCAAGCAAGTGAAGGCGGTTGTAGTAGGCGGTGGTGCTGACGGAGTCTATTACAGTACACAAGAATTACAGAGTTCAAAATATACTAAAGAATTGTTTGATGGCATACAAAAGAATGTTGATTTAAGTGTTATAGATGCAATTAAGTCTGTTAGTGATATTAGCATTCTTCATATCTGTGGTTTCAGCGGTACAAGTAACCATCTAGAGTGGTTTACAGACTATGATTTGCCAATTGTCAATTGGGCAGTGACAGTGGAAGGTGTGTCACTCCAACAGGGGCAACAAATATTTAAAGACAAAGTTGTATTGGGCGGATTTGGTAATACAACAGATGATGTATTATACAACGGGTCTAAAGACGAAATAGAAGCGGCTGTACAAGGATTATTGTCCAATGTTGATAAAAAGCGTGTTATTATCGGTGCGGATTGCACTGTTCCCCGCGATATTCCTGTTGATCATTTGAGGTGGGCGATTGCCGCCGTACATGAAAGCGTTGTGTAACGAGGAGAAGAGAGAATGGTAAATAAAAAAGGGATTGTTACCGCTGCGGTAGTCATTGTTGTTATTGGTGGTGGTTTGACTATACGTCATTTTAATGCAGACAGCAACAAGGCAGCAACCAAAAAAGTAAGAACAATTAATGTGGCACATACACAAAACTATGTGCCATATGATTATGTGCAAAACGGTGTATCAAAAGGATATGAAGTTGATGTTTTGAAAGCTGTTGATAAGCTATTGCCCGATTATAAGTTTAAGTATCATCCAACATCAGATGAAGATTTATTAGTTGGCTTGGACTCAGGGAAATATGATGTTGGGGTGAAGGGTGCTTGGTGGACAAAAGAACGTGCCAAAAAGTACATCTTACCCAAGCAAGCGGTTGGTGCATCTATCATAGGAATCACTTATCGAAAGGATGATAACTATAAGTCATTTGCCGAGTTTGCTAAGAAGTCAGGTAAGTTAGTGCCGATTTCACCACAGAATGGTCAATACGCAGTAGTACAGGAGTGGAACAAAAAACACCCCAATGAAAAAATCACATTAAAATCAGCTGATCAATTTACTGTTGGTGATGCGTATAACTGGGTGTTGGAAGGCCGATATGATGCTTACTTTGATGTGAAGGTAAATTACCAAAATTCAGTTGTTAAGAGCAGTGGCGCTTACCATAGTTCAGCTGACAAATTGGCCTACATACCCTATAAGGGCATTAAGACTTATCCAATTATCAGTCGTGCCAATAAAGACAACTCTAATTTCTCAAAAGAATATGACCAAGCTATCAAGAAGCTACAGAAGAACGGTACGTTGGAAAAGTTGTCACAAAAGTATTTCAAAGAAAATGTTTGGGACTTTGTCGGTGATAAATAAAGTTTCAGAATTAAGGAGTTAAGATGCCACCATTTAGTTTCAAATTTTTCCTATCGGTTTTTAGTGAGGTGCTACCTTATTTTCCAGTTACGCTACTCATCATTGTTGCATCGATAATTTTTAGTTCCTTATTAGGGGCATTAGTGGCTAGTGGGCAACTTAGTCGATCACCAATATGGAGAACCTTGTCACAAGGTTATGTTTTTGTACTGCGCTCTACGCCACCTATCGTTTTATTGTTTTTAATTTTTTATGGGTTACCTAAATTATTATTGCTATCCTTGAATATTAATATTAATGACTGGCAAAAATCGATTTTCGTCATTATCGCATTATCCTTACTGTTTGCGTCAAATTTAGCAGAAGTGTTTAAATCTGCCTATTTATCTGTGAACACTGGGCAACGTGAAGCGGCATTGATGGTAGGCTTATCAGAATGGCAGACATTTTATCGTATAACCCTACCACAAACCATCGTAGTCGCCTTACCCAATTTCGCAAATACCGTCGCCGCATTAATTAAAGATACAGCTTTGGCATATGTCATTGGATTATTAGACATGATGGGCGCAGGAGACAACTTGATTTCTAGGAATTTTGGACACCACTCACTCGAGACATATTTAGCGTTGGCCATTATTTATTGGTTTTTATTTGTAATCATTGAGCAAGGCGCGAAATATTTAGAGAGATATTTTGGCAAAAGCCGTGCAATTGCATCAAATCCTGCGGAGGTTGTCTCATGAATGTACCATTTTTAATTCAAACTTTTTGGTCGGCTATAAAAGCTGTGCCAATAACACTATTAATCACCGGTGCGTCATTGTTCATTGGTTTGCCTCTTGGCTTTTTACTGGCATGGATTAAAATTAGAAAGATTCGTATACTTTATCCGCTTGTTGTCGCATACACATCGCTCATGCGGGCTACGCCGATGGTGTTACTGATTTTACTGTTCTATAGTACATTACCAAGCTTGTTGAATGTCCTAATCAACCAAAAACTACACTGGCATGTTACGGTGTTCGACACAAATCCCATTATTTATGCCATTATTGTTTTTGCTTTAATTGCAATTGCAAATTTATCGGAAGTATTTCGATCAGCAATTTTAACGATTGATCCTGGACAAAAAGAGGCAGCTTTAATGGTTGGGTTGACGCCAATACAAGCTTATTATCGTATTATTATCCCGCAAGCATTGGTTTCGGCTGTGCCTAACATTGGTAATTTAACGTTAAACATTTTAAAGGGCACATCGCTTGCGTTCATGATGACGGTTCAAGAAGTAACGGCAGTTGCTAAAACAGCAGCCTCGTATACTTATGATTACACGGAAGCCTATATTGATATCTTTATAATTTATTTTATCTTAGGAACAATACTGCAAATTATTTTTAAATATCTGGAACGTTACTTAGGTCGACATAAGCTACGTGGAACAGTTGCATAGGGAGAATAACATGTTAAAAGTCAGAAATTTCAGAAAAAAATATCATGAACATGAAGTATTGAAAGGAATTGATATTGAAGTTAACCAAGGGGATGTAGTGGCATTACTCGGGCCATCAGGATCTGGTAAGACTACGTTTTTAAGAGGGTTAGCTTTTCTAACACCAGGAGATTCTGGTGTTATAGAATTTGATGATCAAAAAATAAGTATTGAATCGGCAACGCCTGTTGATATTAAAAAGTTGCGACAAAAAATGGGTTTCGTTTTTCAAAATTTCAATTTGTTTGCTAATAAGACGGCAATACAAAATGTCGAAGAAGGTTTGATTATTGGACATAAGGAGCCAAAAGAAATAGCTCGAAAAAAAGCGCAGGAAGCCCTACAAAAAGTAGGTTTATTGGAATTTGCAAATCATTATCCCAGTCAATTATCTGGTGGACAAGCCCAGCGCGTAGGAATTGCTAGAGCAGCAGCTTTGAATCCGGAGATTATTTTGTTGGATGAGCCGACGAGCGCGTTAGATCCCGAATTAGTAGCGGATGTTTTGCAGGTGATTAAACAACTAGCTGATGAAGGGAAAACGATGATTGTCGTCACTCATGAGATGGCTTTTGCTCGTGATGTGGCTGACAAAGTAGTTTTTATGGATAAAGGTTTGGTTGTAGAGGAAAATGAACCTGTTGAATTTTTTGATAATCCTAAGTCGCCACGTTTGAAGGAATTTTTAAGTCGTATTAGCGCTGCCAATATTGCTGACAATAGTTTTGAGTATGAAAAGGCTAATCAAAAATAAGTTAAACGCATTTTTTAGACTTGCAGAAGCATCTAGCGGAAAGTGTTTCACGTGAAACAGATAAAAATATTTAACTGGTTACTAGCGATTGGCTTGTTTTTCAGGTAAACTAGATATTATGGAAAACTTTCAAGAACAACTAAAAAACCGACGTACTTTTGCGATTATCTCCCATCCCGATGCTGGTAAAACAACCTTAACTGAGCAATTATTGTTGCATGGTGGTGTGATTCGTGAAGCCGGAACAGTTAAAGGCCGTGGGTCGAACAAATTAGCCTCATCTGATTGGATGGCGATTGAGCAACAACGTGGTATTTCAGTAACGTCATCTGTATTGCAGTTGGACTATGAAGGTAAACGAATCAATATTTTGGATACACCAGGGCACGAGGACTTTTCAGAAGATACTTATCGTACTTTGATGGCTGTGGATTCAGTAGTCATGGTAATCGATGCCGCCAAGGGTATTGAGCCACAGACTAAAAAGTTATTTGAAATTGTCTCACAACGGGGAATACCAGTCTTTACGTTCTTTAACAAAATTGATCGTGACGCTCGCCCAGCACTTGATTTGGTTGACGAGCTCGAAACTGTATTAGGAATTCAAGCTTACCCAATGAATTGGCCAGTCGGCTCTGGGCAGGTTCTGCAAGGCATTTATGATTTGCGGGCTGACCAACTTGTGCCCTTTAAGAATGCCACAACTCACTCCGAGATTGTCGATGAGGCGATGGACGAAATTGAATTGTTGCGTGATGCGGGTAATCCATTTGATGAGGATAAAATTGCTCATGGGCAATTAACACAAGTATTCTTTGGCTCAGCGTTGGTTAATTTTGGTGTAACAGAATTCTTACGTGAATATTTGACCTATGCCCCAGCTCCAGCGGCGATGACAACAGTTGATGACAAAACAATCAATCCAGAAGATGCGCAGTTCAGTGGTTTTGTATTTAAGATACAGGCCAACATGGATCCCAGACATCGAGACCGTATTGCGTTTGTGCGGATCGTAAGTGGTGAGTTTAATCGCGGTATGGATGTGTTATTACAACGTAATGGCAAGAAATTAAAGCTCTCGAACGTGACCCAATTTATGGCTGAAGAACGTGAAAACGTCCAGACAGCAGTTCCTGGTGATATTATTGGTGTCTATGATACGGGGAATTTCCAAATTGGTGATACGATATACTCTGGAAAGAAATCTATTCAGTTCCCTGATTTGCCAACATTTACACCTGAATTGTTTAACCGTGTGGTTGCCAAGGATGTAATGAAGCAAAAGTCATACCATAAAGGGATTGAACAACTCGTTCAAGAAGGAACTATTCAACTCTATAAATCATGGAATGGTGGCGACTACATTATTGGTGCTGTCGGACAATTGCAATTTGAAGTGTTCCAGTTCCGTATGGAAAACGAATATAATGTTGAAATTCAATTTGAACCCATTGGTTCCAAAGTTGCTCGCTGGATAAAGCCAGAACAATTAGATGAGAAAATGAGTTCATCACGTAATTTACTAGTAAAAGATCGGTATGATGAGCCAGTATTCTTATTTGAGAATAAATTCGCCTTGAATTGGTTCCACGATAAATACCCTGATGTTGAATTAGAAGAAAAAATGTAAGAACACCAAGAATATTGGAGCGTCTGTGGACGTTCTTTTTTAATATCGTAATATGTTAGAATATAGTAATAAGAATATTGGAGAAAATCATGTCATATTATACACAACAACTTTTTAATGGCCAACGCGAACGTATTTTGCGTGTTGTTGATTCAGATGATGCTACACAAGCAACTGCTGGTTTTATTCATATTTTCGACGAACGGCGAGCTTTTGACTTTGAATATGCTAAAGAATTAACGAATGGTGAAATCACACAGGAACAGTTTGATGAGGAAGGCGAGTCGGTTAACACATTTAGCGTTAACTTTATGCCATTGGCGCATGCTGAAGAGGAAGAAATTCCTAATGAGTTATTTGAGGAATGGGCTGGTTTAATTGGCCGTGAATATGCGTTGGTTCCCAACTTACACATGAACATGTACCAACAGTCTCTAAAGCCTGAAATTGAGGAAATTGATAAGGATCTTTTCGAAGAAAGATTGTTAGAATTAGTTACACGTGTTCTCGGATCTTCTGTTGTTGGATTTGAAGAAAAATCTTTGACACTTTACCCAAGTTTTTTAGTACAAGAGCAACCTGAACAATCCGAACAAAAAGGACCATCGACTCAAATAATACTACCAGAATAGTGAATATAACGGCGGATGAATAGTATCTTTAGCTAATTTAGCGAACGTTTTGTAAGTATTGTCGTTAACGTTCGCTTTTTTTTGTGGTACAATGTTTGGGTCGATGAGACAAATAAAATCGGGGTAGATTGATGCGCGTTAAGTGCAGCGGAGACGGAATGTGAGCCGCTGACGAAACAAACTAATTAGCTAATCGTTTTTCGTATTAGCTAATTGGTTTGTGCGATGCATCAGTCACATTCACCACTATATAAGGTGAACGCTCCACTCGGAGGTTCTATAGCATGGAAAATACAGCACGAACGTGGGTTTTCCCAAAACTAGATACGCGTCAATTTGTTTTATTGGCGATGTTGATGGCACTTCACATGGTGCTGAGCAGGCTGACAGTCGGTACTAATGTACTTCAAGTAAGCTTTGCATTTGTAACAATGTCTCTTATTGCTAAATGGTATGGCCCATTGTGGTCTATGTTAATTGCGGCGATATTAGACATTATCGGCGCAACAATTATTAATCCAGGTGCATTCTTTTTGGGATTCACTTTTACAGCAATGATTAGTGCGTTAATTTATTCACTGGCTTATTTCAAGCACGACAAAACAAGCTGGTGGCGAGTAAGTATTGCTGTGGGTTTGGTACTATTAATTGCTAATATTGGTTTAAATTCGATTTGGTTGGTTATGATGTATCATACAGCACACGATTGGCCTTCATTTTTAACCTTTATTACACCACGTGTCATTAAGAATTTAATTATGTTTCCCATTCAAGTAGGTATTTCGTATTTCCTTTTGAATAATCAGGTTATTAGTCACACCACAAAAAAGATTTTTAGTTAAACAGCTTCGGCTGTTTTTTTTGAAAGTAGGGGTTTAATATGGTAAATGAATTTCCACAAGTTTTAACAATAGCAGGTTCTGATTCAGATGGATCCGCAGGTATGCAAGCAGATTTACATACCTTTTTCATTAGAAAAACATACGGTATGAGTGTGTTAGTTGCTGCTGTGGCTGGGAACTCATACGGTATTCATGCTGCGGAAACCTTACCGCTAGACTTTATTGACAAACAGTTTGAGGTTCTTGCTGACGATTTTAAAGTTCGTGCTAGTAAGACAGGAATGTTATCAGATGCTAGCCTAATTGAAGCGGTGGTAAAAGCTTATAAAAAGTTTGACTTTGGTCCATTAGTAGTTGATCCGGTAATAACAACAAAACATGGTGCTCAGTTGTTAGAGGCAGCGGCCTTTGAGGCACTAAAAGAAAAACTTCTACCCCTTGCAACAGTTGCAACTCCGAACTTTTTTGAAGCACAGTTGATAACAGGACGTACTATTGATAATGAACAGCAACAGGCAGCAGCTGCAAAAGATATTCAATCTCTGGGTGTCCAAAATGTTATTATCAAAGGATGGCATAATCAAGATAACCAAAATGAGGTTGCTGACTATGTTCTTCTCGCGGATGGATCTGATTTTTGGTTAAGGCATCCGTATTTTGATACTACACACATCAATGGTACTGGGGACACTTTAAGCGCTGCTATTGCCGCTGAAATTGCTAAGGGGAAAGACATTGCTACAGCTATTCGCATTGCCCACGATGTGACGGCAACAGCGATCGAACATGAAATTGCTGTTGGACATAAGTTTGGGCCAATTAATCACTGGGCAGCTCAAGACTATAATAAAAAAGAAGACAAGTAATTTGTCTTCTTTTTTATTATGATGCACCGGTGATATCACCATGAACAAGTCGTTTGAAAATATGACGATCCGCCCAAGCAATATTACGCCCCTGTAAAAGGAAGGACATGACAGTACCAATACCGAGCGCCACTATTTGATGGCTAATGATGAGACAAATAATCGAAATACCAATTGCAACAGCGAAATTACTCATTTGAGCTTTACTAGCATTGCCACGGAAATAATCAAAGCGTAAGATATTCGTCAGATCATCTAAGGGGTGAAGAATCCAATTGACACGCTGGTATATAGAAATGGCCACGCCAATTGTCCAAATACCAAACAGGTCAAGAGGAATACGCCACCACCAACTAAGTTGACGAATGCCCAGCGAGATAAAGTAATTGGCGAATATGCCAACTAAAATACTAAACGCCATACCGAAGAAAATATTGCCAAATAATCGTAACCAATTGATACGCATGGCTAACCACATATTTAAGAAGGCCACAGAAACAGCTGTAATAGCTAAAAAGATACTAATTTGCCATCCAGTGGTGTTAGCTAAGTTAGCGGCGCTAGCCGTCCATGGGGCCGAACCCATAGCGCTAGCCACACTTAATCCATTACCAAATGAGTTAATGATTAAAGAGATAAAAAAGAAACTAATTTTTTGTTTGTATCCCAGTTGATAAAATTGACCATCTATATAGTACATTGTGTAATTTTTTCCTTAGTTGATTATCTTCTTATTATAGCATTAAGAAAGGTTTTTAAAGATAGTTTACAAAATCACAATTAAGGTATAGAATATATGCATTAGAAAATTGTGAGGAAAAAAACAATGTCAGAAAATAAAGTCGCTTTGGTAACTGGAGCTGGTCAAGGAATTGGACAAGCAATCGCAGAACGATTGTCAAAAGATGGGTTTAAGGTTGCCCTAGTTGGACGTCATATTGAAAAAGTACAAAAAGTAGCTGATGAAATTAATAGAAATGGTGGAGAAGCCATCGCTATTAAGGCTGACGTAGCAAAACGTGATGAAGTTTTTGCGGCTGTTAAAGAAACAAAAGAAAAGTTTAACGGTTTTGATGTAATTGTTAATAATGCTGGTGTTGCTCCTACGACACCAATCATGTCTGTCACAGAAGACGACATGAACTGGACGTGGGGCATTAACGTAAATGGTATTGTTTGGGGAACTCAGGCAGCAGTAGACGCATTCAAAGAATTTGGTCATGGTGGCAAAATTATTAATGCAACATCGCAAGCTGGTGTTCAAGGTAACGCTAATTTAACTGCTTATGGATCAACAAAGTTTGCTATTCGTGGTATTACACAAACAACAGCTAGAGAATTAGCAGAGTTTGGTATTACAGTAAATGCATTTGCGCCTGGAATTGTTAAAACACCAATGATGGAAGATATCGCTCATGAGGTTAGTGTAAATGCTGGCAAAGACGATGAGTGGGGCATGGCACAATTCTCTGAAGGAATCGCTATGGGACGTTTGAGTGAACCAGAAGACGTTGCTAATGTCGTTTCTTTCCTTTCAAGTGAAGATTCAAACTATGTCACTGGACAAACATTGATTGTCGATGGCGGTATGGTATTTAGTTAATAAGTATTCAAAATAAATAAAAAAGTATCCCACATATTTAATTTGGGGTATTTTTTTGTTGTCAAAACGGCCTCCATGTGATTTACTATACAATTACTCCTTGTTTATGTTAGCGCTTCCAAATGCTATTAAAACAACGTTTTAAAAACTTTTTTAAATACAGTTGCTTTTTTAAAGGAGATGATATATACTTATATTGTTAATAAATGAGCAAGTAAAGGAGCATAAAATTATGGCAGAAGCAATTGCAAAAAAGCCCGCAAAAAAGGTTTTGACACCTGAAGAAAAAGCGGAACTACAGACACAAGCTGAGAAAATGACCGAGGGTTTGGTAGAAAAATCACAAAAAGCATTAGCTGAATTTTCAACATTTTCTCAAGAACAAGTTGATAAAATTGTTGCAGCTATGGCTTTAGCTGGTTCAGAAAATTCACTGCTATTAGCCCACGCTGCTCATGATGAAACGGGTCGTGGTGTTGTAGAAGACAAAGATACGAAAAACCGTTTTGCATCAGAGTCTGTTTACAACGCTATTAAATTTGATAAAACGGTTGGTGTCATTAGTGAAGATAAGATTCAAGGGAAAGTTGAACTGGCAGCGCCACTAGGTGTTCTGGCAGGAATTGTTCCAACTACAAATCCAACATCGACAACTATTTTCAAATCAATGTTGACAGCAAAAACGCGTAACACAATTATCTTTGCTTTCCATCCTCAAGCACAAAAGTCATCAGTGCTTGCTGCACAAATTGTTTATGATGCTGCGGTTAAAGCAGGCGCACCGGAAAACTTTATCCAATGGATTGAAAAGCCATCACTATATGCAACAAGTGCGTTGATACAAAATCCTCATATTGCTTCAATTTTAGCTACTGGTGGACCATCAATGGTTAATGCAGCTTTAAAGTCAGGAAATCCATCAATGGGTGTTGGAGCTGGAAACGGTGCAGTTTATATTGATGCAACTGTTGACACAGATCGTGCCGTGTCTGATTTGTTGTTATCAAAGCGTTTTGATAACGGCATGATTTGTGCCACAGAAAACTCAGCCGTTATCCAAGCACCAATCTATGACGAAATTTTAACTAAGTTACAAGAACAAGGTGCATATCTTGTTCCTAAGAAAGACTACAAGAAAATTGCTGATTATGTCTTTAAGCCTAACGCAGAGGGATTTGGTATTGCTGGCCCTGTTGCTGGTATGTCGGGTCGCTGGATTGCTGAACAAGCTGGCGTAAAGATTCCTGATGGTAAAGATGTACTTTTGTTCGAATTAGATCAGAAGAACATAGGTGAAGCGTTATCTTCTGAAAAGTTATCGCCATTACTTTCAATTTATAAAGTTGAGAAACGTGAAGAAGCTATTGAGACTGTTCAATCATTATTAAACTATCAAGGCGCAGGACACAACGCAGCAATTCAAATTGGCTCACAAGATGATCCATTCGTTAAAGAGTATGCTGACGCGATTGGTGCATCACGTATTTTGGTTAACCAACCTGACTCAATCGGTGGTGTTGGAGATATTTATACAGATGCTATGCGTCCATCGTTGACACTTGGTACCGGATCATGGGGGAAGAATTCATTGTCTCATAACTTATCAACATACGACTTACTTAATATTAAGACCGTGGCTCGCCGCCGTAATCGTCCTCAATGGGTTCGTTTACCTAAGGAAGTTTATTACGAAGCCAACGCCATTACTTATTTACAAGACTTACCTACTGTAAACCGTGCATTTATTGTCGCTGATCCTGGTATGGTTCAGTTCGGATTTGTCAGTAGAGTGCTGGGTCAACTTGAGTTACGTCAAGAACAGGTTGAAACAAATATCTACGGTTCAGTTAAGCCTGACCCAACATTGTCACAAGCTGTTGAGATTGCTCGCCAAATGGCAGACTTCAAACCAGATACAGTTATTTTACTTGGCGGTGGTTCGGCACTTGACGCTGGTAAAATTGGTCGGTTCTTGTACGAATATTCGACACGCCATGAAGGCATTCTAGAAGATGACGAGGCGATTAAAGATCTATTCTTAGAACTACAACAAAAGTTTATGGATATTCGTAAGCGAATCGTTAAGTTTTACCACGCACGTTTGACACAAATGGTTGCTATTCCAACAACTTCAGGTACTGGATCAGAAGTGACACCATTTGCCGTTATTACAGATGATGAAACACATGTAAAGTATCCATTAGCCGATTATGAATTGACACCGGAAGTTGCTATTGTTGATCCAGAATTTGTTATGACCGTACCACAACACACGGTAGCTTGGTCAGGATTAGATGCTTTGTCACATGCTTTGGAATCATACGTTTCAGTAATGGCTTCTGAATTTACACGCCCTTGGGCATTACAAGCTATTAAGTTGATTTTTGATAACTTAACAAATTCATACAATTATGATCCTAAACACCCAACTAAGGAAGGTCAGAATGCGCGCACAAAGATGCACTATGCGTCAACATTGGCTGGCATGTCATTTGCGAATGCCTTCTTGGGACTTAACCACTCACTAGCACACAAGACTGGTGGAGAATTCGGACTACCTCACGGTATGGCAATCGCTATTGCAATGCCACATGTGATTAAGTTTAATGCAGTAACAGGAAATGTAAAGCGCACACCATATCCACGTTACGAAACCTATACAGCACAAAAAGATTATGCTGATATTGCACGTTACTTAGGTTTGAAAGGTGAAACGGATGCTGAATTGGTCGATGTATTGATTGCAGAAATCAAGAAGTTGGCTGCATCAGTGGGTGTCAATCAAACACTATCTGGCAACGGTGTTTCAAAGCATGACTTTGATGCAAAGTTAGAAAAGATGATTGACTTAGTTTACAATGATCAATGCACGCCGGGAAACCCTCGCCAACCAAGCTTGGCAGAAATTCGTCAATTATTGAAAAACCAGTTTTAAAAAAAGAGACCTTACAATTAAGTAAGGTCTTTTTATTTTTGACGTTTTGTCAATTTAACAACGCCCTCCCAACGGGCAGTTTGAGGGAACATGTCAATACTTTGGATGTAATCAACTTGGTAGGCTTTTGATAAATCAACCAAATCACGAGCTAAAGTTGAGGCGTTACATGAAATATACACGAACTTTTCAGGTTGTGTGCGCAAAATTTCTCGACGCAGTGCAGTGTCTAAACCTGTGCGTGGTGGATCAACAACTAATGCATCAGCTATCCATCCTTCTGCTTGCCACTTAGGGAACAGTTTTTCAGCCGTGCCCACCTCATAGTGAGCATTACTAATATGATTTAAAGTAGCATTTTGATTGGCATCTTCAACTGCCTCGGGGATAATTTCCATACCACGAACTTCGCCAGCCTTGTCAGCTAAGGACAGACCGATTGTACCTACACCAGAATATGCATCGACTAGTTTATCAGCGTGCGTCAAATCAAGTGCTGCCAAGGCTTGATTATAAACCACGGACATTTGCGTATGATTTAACTGCATGAAAGCACGTGGTGACAATTGGAATGTTTTCCCGAGCACCTTTTCTTCGATGTAGTCTTTACCCCAAAGCTTAAGTGTTTCTTCACCCCAAACGAGGCTAGTACGACCGGGATTATAATTTTGAAAAATACCACTAACTTCTGGTAGAGCCTGATTGATTGCTTCAATCAATGCAGTATCACCAGGGAATCCATCTGTGTTTGTGATAAATGTTAGTTGTACTTCGCCTGTTGTCTGAGATACACGAGCAACAATAGTTTTTACCGTACCACGATTTTTATCTTCATTGTAGATTGAGACAGATAATTTATCGAGTAATTCACGAACGGTACGCATAACTTTCATCGTGGCTGGGGTTTGTGTATGTACAACTGGTAAATCAACCAAATCATGGCTACCACGTTTATACATACCGACACGCAGTTCATCGCCAATTTTTCGAACGGGGAATTGGGCTTTGTTACGGTATTCATACGGATGATCCATACCGATTGTGTCACGTATGTCATAATTAGACCAGCCCTTTGGTTGAAATTTTTCAAGTGATTGCACGAGTACATCTTTTTTGAAGCGCAATTGTGCTGGATAATTCATATGCTCCAATTCAAATCCACCAACACTATCTGCGAATTCATCAAGCGGTTTCACTCTATCCGGAGATTTCTCACGTATTTTCAAGACTTTAGCGGCGATATATTTTGGTTCTACTTCAGTAACCTTTACAACAGCCACTTCATTAGGTAAAGCGCCAGGTACAAATACGATCTTACGTTTAAAGTAGCCAATTCCTTCACCATTAATACCGAGGCGCTTGATTGTTAATGGAAAGTTTTGGCCAACACGTACGTTAACACCTTCACTCGTGTTGTTTCTTGGTGCGCCAGACTTACGTGGGTCAAAATTTTTACCATAATATGGTTTTTTACCGTTATTGTTGCGACCTTTTTGATAAGGTCGCTTGTTTTGTTCTGTCATATTCATCTTTCTGCATTGCAATGCCCAAGGTTCATTATTATGTAACCATCATAACATGATAGCATGAAAAGTCAGGAGATGGGGACTACGAATGTTTGATAAGTGTGATAATAGAGTCGATAGATGTTTTGAAATAGTAGCAATATCCAACTTAAAGCCAACACGAAGGCAACAATTTCGAAGGTTGTTAGAGACAGATAACCAACCCATTGAAATAAAATCATACTGGTTACTAGGATTGCACAAATGATATAAGATGTTGCTTCGAATTCACGCGGTGCATTTGGTAGTAACCAGCGGTTCCCCAACATCATAATTAAAATAAAGTAGATTAAAAAATTGGCCATTTGATCATGCAAAATATGGAGCCGTCCAGCGTTGTTTGGAAACAGACCGACACCAGCTAATGACAAAGCCGATAAATTTAGCAATATTCGCAATGTAATAAGACGTCGGTTATGGCGCAGAATTTTTTGTAAAGGAACGAATAGATAATCTACTAACGCCAACCAGATTAACCCAGCTAGAATTAAAGTTGCGTTAAACTGCCAAGAGTCTAGCGCATTATCGGTTCCTAAAAAGCTTAGGTTATATTGCCACCACATACGCGAGCTATTTGTAACCATCGCTGTTAATACACCGCCAATGATAGTCATTACAAAAATTGAGGTAATAAATAGGGTAGAGATTGATAACGCTGAATAAATCATTAAAAAGTTAATAATCCCATTAAACATGGTAAATAGCGCAATTGACGTGAATAAATCAAACGATGCGGTTTGAAATAAGTAGTTAATTGCCCAAAAGAATCCTGATGTCACAAAAGCTAAGATGATAACAAAAGCTACGGTTAAAGCTGGTAAGACGCGCCAACTGGTTTTACGCCGCAGCTTATCAATTTGTTGTCGTTGTTACTGAAAGTATATGAAAAGGAACATGAAAATGCCACTGATCTCACTTAACATAATGACGGCACTAGCGATAGAGTTGTCGCCACCCAAGGGGATGCGAAACATTTTTTGCTCCACGGCATAAATTGTGAAAATGATTGCCATCACCACAGAAGGAATCAAAAAAGTTCGCAACGACAATGTTTGACGTTCATTAGGATTATTTGTTTGCTGTATGATTAACTGTCCGTTTCTCAGCGTGAGATTCAGTAGTTGATTGTGTTTTAAATGTAGCTCACTAACAATTTCATCAGGTAACGTGAGTTGATACGGTGTTTTTGACATATTTCTCTCCAATATATTCTAGTTTAGCATGTTCATAAAAGGAGATTGAAAAGAACAAGTATTTTTTAATATTTTATATTTATATATCACATTTGTGTTATAACAAATATGTGGTATAATATAAATGTAGAGAGGAACAGGAAAAGTAGCAGATGTGCCTCAGAGGCCTCTCGAGTTAAAGGAGATGTGGATAAATGATTAAACGCAGAAACTTTATTAACGACTTTGTACACAATCGCGTGCGAGGTCAGACTGAATAGGATGGCGATTAGTAATGAGATTTGATATAAAGGCTTACTTAGATGATAATTCACTAACAATTTACCGCGTAGCAAAGGAATCTGGTTATGGATACACAACGATACACAAATCGTTTAACAAAACACAATCGGACGCCACGAGCTTGAACATGCGTGATTTAGATGCTTTGGCTAAGGTACAACATAAACAAATGTGGGAAGTGCTGAGGGAATTAGAAAAACTTTATTTTGATGAATGATGAACGTGCTTGGGGTAAGCACAAGCACATAGAAAACTAAAAGGAGATTTTAGACTATGGCTAACAGTAATTTTTTTAATAACGATCCATTTGGATCAGACATGAATGACATTTTTAATAATATGATGGGCAATATGAATGGTATGAACTCTGAGAATCGACGTTATTTAATTAACGGTCGTGAGGTTTCACCTGAAGAATTTGCTCAATATCGACAAACTGGAAAACTACCACAAGGCATTCAAGCAGCCAATGCTACAAATGGTCAGCCAGTTGCGCAACAAGCTGGGCAACCAGGACAAGTAAAGCAGGAAGGAATGCTAGCAAAACTTGGTCGTAATTTGACACAAGAGGCACGTGACGGGTTGCTTGACCCAGTTATTGGGCGTAACAAGGAAATTCAAGAAACGGCTGAAATTTTAGGACGTCGTACAAAGAATAATCCAGTGTTAGTTGGAGATGCTGGTGTTGGTAAGACAGCGGTGGTTGAAGGTTTGGCACAAGCAATTGTTAATGGGGATGTACCAGCAGCAATTAAGGACAAGGAGATTTACAGTATCGATATCTCAAGTCTTGAAGCTGGTACTCAATTCCGTGGTGCTTTTGAGGAAAACATCCAGAACCTAATGAAAGAAGTTAAACAAGCAGGCAACGTTATCCTGTTCTTTGACGAGATTCATCAAATCTTAGGTGCTGGATCAACAGGTGGCGAAGACGGTGGCAAAGGGTTAGCTGATATTATTAAGCCAGCTTTGAGTCGTGGTGAAATTTCAGTAATTGGTGCGACAACGCAAGATGAGTATCGTAACACGATTATGAAGAACGCTGCACTAGCTCGTCGTTTTAATGAAGTGACTGTGAATGCACCATCACCTAAAGATACACTTGAAATTTTGAAGGGAATTGCGAAGTTGTATGAAAAGCATCACCATGTTTCCTTACCTGAGAACGTATTAAAGGCAGCAGTTGACTATGCAGTACAGTATATTCCACAACGTTCATTACCAGATAAGGCGATAGACTTGCTTGACATGACAGCTGCTCACCTGTCAGCTAAGAACCCAGTAACAGATAAGGTTAGTTTAGAAAAGCAGATGAGCGATGCTAAAGCAAAGCAAGAAAAGGCTGTTGCTGATGAAGACTATGAGGCCGCTTTAAAGTACAAGAACCAGATTGCTGATTTGGAAAAGAAGGTTGGTAGCGCTGACGAAGCTAAAAAGGTTGAGGCAACGCCTAATGATGTGGCCGAATCAGTAGAACGTTTGACTGGTATTCCTGTGGCACAGATGGGTGCGTCAGATATCGAACGTTTGAAGACGATTGGTGATCGTTTGGCTGGTAAAGTTATTGGTCAAGATGAAGCCGTAAGTATGGTTGCTAAGGCCATTCGTCGTAACCGTGCGGGATTTGACGAAGGCAACCGGCCAATTGGTTCGTTCTTGTTCGTCGGTCCAACTGGTGTTGGTAAGACGGAATTAGCAAAGCAACTAGCTTTGGACATGTTTGGTAGCAAAGATAATATTGTTCGTTTGGATATGAGTGAGTATTCGGATTTGACAGCAGTATCTAAGTTAATTGGTACGACCGCTGGGTATGTTGGCTATGATGACAATAGCAACACACTAACTGAAAAAGTTCGTCGTAATCCTTATTCAATTATTCTTCTTGATGAAATTGAAAAAGCTAATCCACAAGTATTAACATTGTTACTGCAAGTCATGGATGATGGGCGTTTGACAGATGGCCAAGGAAATGTTGTTAACTTTAAGAACACCGTGATCATTGCAACATCTAACGCTGGATTTGGACACAACTCAAGTGATAAAGATGAAGATTTGATGACAAAGTTAGCACCATACTTCCGTCCAGAGTTCTTGAACCGTTTTAACGGTGTGATCGAGTTTAGTACGTTGACTAAGGCTGATTTGAAGCAAATTGTTGATTTGATGTTAGATGATGTCAATAAAACATTGGCTAAGAAAGAGTTGACGTTACGCGTGTCTGACGAAGTTAAAGATCACTTGATTGAAGATGGTTATGATGAAGCCTTAGGTGCACGACCATTACGTCGAGTAATTGAGCAACAAATTCGTGACCAAGTAACGGACTTCTACTTGGATAATCCAGGTGAAAAAGCCTTAAGTGCAGACTTGGTCGATGGTAAAGTCGTCATCTCAGCTGTTGTTGAGAAGGCTGCGGTTACTAACTAATGTTTTAAAAAACCACGTTCGTGTACAGAACGTGGTTTTTATTTTGCTTTCAATGAACAATTTATTCAGCATGGTATAATGAATTCATTAAACTAAAGGACATTTACATGATTATTCAACATGCAATTCTCCATATATTGGACACGAATACAGGTAGTCTTATTGCATCGCAAGGAGAAATGAACGTCGACAATGTTGGCGTCCATGAATATATTGAAAAGCTGGTTAATAAAATCTATAAAGGTGACATCAAGACAGGGCATTTATTGCCAGATAGTTATCTGGACAATATGATGAAGCAATCTGATTTTCCGGAATTAACGACACAATTGGCCACTAAATTGTTTGATACGATTTCTGCTAGTGAGTCTATTCCAGCTGGTGATTTGTTAAGTTTTCAGGCTACAATTGATGAAGGGTCAATCTTTGGATTAATTAAACTCAACTTCGGCGCTCGTTATGCTCACGCAGTAGAGTACGAAGATGATCAGATGGTGAATAATTTGGTGCTTAATCAGTCAATTTTACCGGCCGCAACGCAAACAGTTGATGAAGCCATTTTGGTAAATGTCGATGACGGTAGCTATCAATTGTTGGAAAAGAAACAACTGATTGATGGACATCGTGTGCCGTATTTTTCAGAAAATTTTTTGGAAATAAAACCTGAAGTTTCAGCAAAAGAAAATATCCAAGTCATCAAGCGTACAATTAAAAATATTGCTGAAAAATATGATGAGCCAGAACATGAGGTACTAGCTGCAACTCAGGAAGTGATTTACAATAGTTTAGCAGAGACGGGTAGTATTAGTACGGATGTTATTGCAGAGAAGGTTTTCGGTGATAACGTTACAGCTAAACAAGAATATCAAGAAAAGCTGACTGAAAAATCATTGCCAACGGAAGTTTCGGTTGTTAATTCCGAAAAGTATGAGAAAAAGTATCGAACACAAAAATTTAAGCTTGATTCAGGAATTGAAATTTCGATTCCGGTTCATGTTTATCAGGATTTGAGTAAAGTTGAATTTGTAAATAACGCTGACGGCACGATCACCTTAATGATTAAAGATATCGAATCAATATTAAATAAGTTCAATGTGTAGAAGGAGAAAATAATGCCTTATCAAGATTCTTATGTTGCTAAAATTCGTGAAAAGGTTGGGCACGACTTTGAGCTCATAATGCCTACGATAGATGTGGTCATTGCCAATGCAAAAGGTGAACTTTTGATGATTTATAACCGTGATTTTGATGGTTGGGCCTTTCCAGGTGGTTATATTGAACCTGAGATGTCATGGCAAGAAAATGCAGCCCGAGAAGCTTTGGAGGAGTCAGGTATTCGAGCAAATGCAGAAGATCTGCAATTAATCGGATCTGTTTCTGGAGCTCATTATCGCACACAATATCCTAACGGTGACCGAGTTAAGTTATATACTAATGTGTTTTTATTGACAAAATGGTCGGAAGAACTAGATTCGATAGATGATACCGAGATTGATGGGAAAAAGTGGATGACACTGAAGACGATTGATCACATACATCTGACATTTTCTGGTCGTGCAGTATATCAGGCATATCGTCAGTTCAAAAAAACTGGGCACGTACAAATGTTAACAATCAATAGTGAATTGCAACGTTTCTTGGATGCCCAAGATGGTCGTATTGCTGATGTGAATACCTATGATGATGCCATTGCTGAATTATCCGCTGGACAAAAGAAAACGCACTGGATGTGGTTTGTATTACCGCAACTTCGAGGACTAGGGACGAGTGAGCGGGCGATATATTACGGTATTAACGGTGCACGAGAGGCACGTGATTATCTAGAAGATGCTGAATTACGTGCACGCTTGGAAAAAATTATACAAATTTTATTAGCTATCAAATCATCAAATCCAGTCGCTATATTTGGAGATGTTGATGCTAAAAAATTACAGGCTAGCTTAACATTGTTTGCTCAAGTTTCTGAAACACCTGATTTATATCAAAAAGCATTAGTAAAATTTTTTAATGGCGCTTTACACCAACCAACATTGGATTTATTGAACAAATAAAAAAGGACAGCTAAGCTGCCCTTTTTTTAAACTGTTGTTTTCGGTGCGTGGAGAACAAGGCCATGTTCAGGTGTACGCGCATTGATAACAATATCTTCGACTTTAAAAATATGTGCTAATTCAGTTTCTGTAAATTTATTTTTCTTTTCAGCAACTTCACGCAAAGATTTACCTGTACGAAGGGATTCTTTAGCGATTTTAGCAGCTTCTTTGTAACCAATTATAGGAGCCATTGCAGTTGCAAAACTCACTGACAAATCAATATCTTGTGAAAGACGATTTTTGTTTACCGTAATACCATCAATACCATTAATGCGTAAAGTGTTCATGGCTTGTTGTAGATGTTCGATTCCAGTGATTAAGCTTTTGAAAATGATGGGCTCAAATGCATTTAGTTCCAATTGGCCAGCTTCGCTTGCTGCCGTAACAGTTGTATCAAAGCCAATCATTTCAAATGCAACTTGGTTCACAACTTCTGGAATGACCGGATTAACTTTACCAGGCATAATCGATGAACCGGCTTGCTTTGAAGGTAAGTTAATCTCATGTAATCCCGAACGTGGGCCAGAACTGAGTAAGCGTAAATCATTAGACATTTTAGATAGATTAACTGCTAAGTTTTTTAATGAACCAGACAAGGCAACATAGGAATCCAAGTTTGATGTTGCATCAAATAAATCGTGGGCTTGCTCAAGTGGAAGCCCAGTTATGCTAGCTAAGTTAGGGACGATGTGCACTTGATAATGATAACTCACGTTAATACCAGAACCAATAGCTGATCCGCCCAGATTTAATGTGTACAGCTCATTGCGGGCAGCTTCGATACGTTTAAAATCCCGACGAAGTGGTTTTAACCAAGCATGAAAGGTATTTCCTAAGGTCATGGGCACAGCATCTTGTAGCTGTGTACGTCCCATTTTGTAAGTTGTTGAAAACTCGTCGGCTTTGTTACCAAGAGCGTCTACTAATAATGTTAATTCTGAAAAAAGTGGTTCGAGTAGTCGGATAAGAGCAATTTTTCCTGCGCTAGGATAAGTATCATTGGTACTCTGACCCATATTAACGTGATCATTTGGGTTAACGTAGTCATATTCACCACGTGCACGGCCGACCTGCTCAAGAGCTGTATTGGCAACAACTTCATTGACGTTCATATTGGTACTTGTACCAGCACCACCCTGAACATCACTAATTGGAAACATTGTAAGATCGATTGGCTGACTTAACAAAATTTTTGTTGCATCAACAATATGTTTAGCAACGGCTCGATCTAGATTACCAGATGTAGCATTTGTTTGTGCCGCAGCCTGTTTAATTTCTAAAAAGGCTCGAATGATTTCTGGATGGGTTGTTTCTTTTGAAATTGGAAAGTTATTTAGCGCACGTTGAGTGTGTGCCCCGTAGTAGACATCTTTGGGTACGTTGATTTGGCCGAGTGAATCTGATTCTGTGCGCATATTGCTTCTCCTTACTGGTTATGAGAATATTTTACCGCAAAAAATAACTATACCAATTTTATTTGTTAAGTTTTATGACACCATATTTTTCTTTCTTGATATAGAAAAAAGCACCCTTTAAGGTGCTTCAATAATTTCAACGCCATCATCACTACCAATGACTACACGGTTAACAACATCAGTGAACAGACCGTGCTCTACAACACCGACCATATTAATTAATTCTTGACCTAAATCACGTGGATTTTCGATAACGGGAATATGCAGATCAATGAGGTAATTTGCTGAATCTGTACGTACAGGGTTACCATTTTGATCTAAACGCCAAGTAGGATGGAACCCATCTGCAGTAAAGCGTTTAAATAATTGGTCAGATCCATATGGAATAATTTCGACTGGCAAATACTGATTTAGTTTGGGTACACGTTTGCTACTGTCCACTACCCAGATATTCTCACGAGAGTTAAACGCAACGATTTTTTCCCACAAAAGCGCTGCCCCGCCACCTTTAATGGCTGAGAAATCATCTGAAATTTGGTCAGCTCCATCAATTGTAAGATCAATTTTATCGACATCATCGACGTTGTACATAGGGATTCCTAGTTTTGCAGCATTGCGCCTTGTCTTTTCAGAAGTAGGGACGCCGACGATTTTTAAATTTTCATTGGCTACGCGTTCACCTAAAGCGGTAATGACTTGAGCGATTGTCGATCCAGAGCCGATGCCCACTACCATACCGTCCTGAACAAAGTCGGCGGCGCGGCGACCTGCAATAATTTTTTGTAAATCCTGTGATGAACTCATGATTTGTACTCAATCTCCTGATAAATGTCGGGGTAACGTAAAAATGCTTCTTTTACATAAGGGCAGACGGGTTTTATTGTCATTTTTTTGGCACGCGCATCAGCAACAATCGTATCTAACAATTGTTTAGCAATACCTTGTCCACGTAGAGATGGGTCCACTACGGTTGAATTAATTGAATAGGTTTGTCCGTCGTTGATTACTGTATAAGTAATCTGAGCGATAACTTTGCCGTTTTTTTCCAAGAAATAACGACCATCTTCGTGTTGGAATTCCATAATAATTTCCTCTCGTTTTATTATAACAGCATAATAATTAACGGTATTTAATTGAGTGGGTGAAAATTTACTATTTACCTATGATACTAACATAATTTACGCTTGTCTGTGTTACTTGTTCTGACCATTTTTAAACCAGCTAACATTTTATAATTTAACGTATATTTTTTTAAATAAGGACAATATATCGTATAATAAGGGATAAACTATTTATGAAGAGGTGTACTTATTATGACACGTGGATTTGAGATTGTTAGCAAATATGCTGACGAGAATATTACCGTTCCAAAGCGCAGCACACAACAAGCAGCAGGTTATGATTTTGAAGCCGCAGTGGATATCACTATCCCTAGCGTTTTGAGTAATAATTTTTTCAAGGGACTCAATATTCTATCGCTTGGGAAACTTTCAAAGCTACGTGATAATGAAGATTTGCAAGATATACTCAAACCGGTACTTATTCCAACGGGTATAAAAGCTTACATGGGGGAAGGCGAATACTTGCAACTTGTTTCGCGTTCAAGTGGACCTATTAAAAAGCGGATAATGATGCCTAATGCAGTCGGTATCGTAGATGCAGATTATTATAATAATGAAAGCAATGAAGGAGAAATTTTCTTTCAATTTATTAATTTTGGCCTTAAAGATGCCCATATTAAAAAAGGTGAACGCATCGGTCAAGGCATTTTTTTGCCCTATTTATTAGCTGATGGTGATGATGCTGTGGAAAAGTCAGATCGTAAGGGTGGCTTTGGTTCAACAGGGCAATAATAGTTTTTATCATTAATATTAGAACGAATTAAATGAAAGGACTAGGATATCGCTAAAGTAAAAACACAATTTATATGTTCCAACTGCGGTTTTGTTTCGGCGCGGTATTTGGGACGCTGCTCAAATTGTGGTGAATGGGGCACGCTTGTTGAAGAAAAAATTCAACCAGAATCAAATGACCGTAAAAGTCGTGTGAGTCTAGATGGACGCAATGCAAAAGTTGAAAAAATAAACGAGATTACATCTGAAGAGGCACCGCGCGTAGCAACTAAGCTTAAGGAATTGAACCGAGTTTTAGGCGGTGGTGTTGTCCCAGGTTCCATGGTTTTGATTGGTGGTGATCCTGGTATTGGTAAGTCAACATTACTACTTCAAGTATCTGGACAACTCGCTCAAGAAGGTCGGGTACTATATGTAACCGGCGAAGAGTCTGCCACACAAGTGAAACTGCGTGCCGATCGCTTGGGCGTTGGGCACGATGAGTTTTATTTATATCCGGAAACGGATATGACGGCCGTGAAAAAGCAGATTGAGGAATTACAACCGAATTTTGTTGTTATTGACTCGGTACAAACCATGCAAGAACCTGATGTTTCATCGGCTGTTGGATCAGTATCACAAATTCGAGAAGTGACAGCCGATCTGTTGCAAATCGCCAAGACTAATAATATTTCGATATTTATAGTAGGGCATGTGACTAAAGATGGTGCCATAGCGGGGCCAAAGATTCTGGAGCATATGGTCGATACTGTATTGTACTTTGAAGGAGATAGTAATTATAAGTATCGCATTCTGCGTGCGGTTAAAAATCGTTTTGGCGCAACGAATGAATTAGGTATTTTTGAAATGCGTAATGGCGGTTTGATAGAAGTGGCTAATCCCTCTGAGATTTTCTTAGAAGAACGCTTATCTGGTGCCACTGGATCGGCGATTGTGGTCGCGTTAGAAGGATCACGACCTATTTTGGTTGAATTACAAGCCCTAGTAACGCCGACCGTATTTGGTAATGCACAGCGTACAGCAGCAGGACTCGATAGAAATCGTGTGTCATTGATTATGGCAGTATTAGAAAAACGCGCTAACTTATTATTACAAAATCAAGATGCGTATTTAAAGGCAGCAGGTGGCGTGAAACTTGATGAACCAGCAATTGATTTAGCAATCGCTGTTGCTCTGGCTAGTTCATATCATGATAAAGAATCAAGACCAAGTGATGTCTTTGTTGGCGAAATTGGTCTAACTGGTGAAGTCCGTAGCGTAGCAGATATTGAAGGGCGATTAAAAGAAGCTAAAAAATTAGGCTTTAAGCGTGCTATTGTTCCTAAAAATAATTTAAACGGCGTTGAATTACCTCATGGTATTCAAGTTATTGGAGTAACAACATTAAGTGAGGCGCTTAAAATTGCCTTAGGAGAATGATCATGTCAGAGCATTTATTAACAGGGTTGGCTGACATCAATAGTGCTCTCTATGCACATGTTGAGAAAGGAAAAGCTTACAGCGTACGTTTTTTCGTCGGGGTAATGATATTTTGTACATTATTGCTGTTTTTTCTTATCGGAACAGCAGTCACGTTCTTTTTGATGGGAATTGTCTTCGAACAACTAGAATGGATAGCAATGATTTTGGTATTCTTTTCGGCATTAGTTACGGGGATGGTTGGCTGGTTATCATGGAATTGGGGACAACTACTATGGCAGCTTTTAAAACAAGTCGATGAAACTGGGCATTACTACGCCCATGATAAAATACGTGCCAGTGACCAAACAAAAAGCCATTTAGGTAAACATTTTTAAATAGCTAAACAAAAAAAGGGCCTTCCTAGAAAGGTCCTTTTATTATGAAGGTTGTACCAGCGGTGCGCGCTTTTTTTGGAAAGCAACAATAACTAGGTGAATGATAATAGCTACGATGCCAATGGTCAGAAGTTGCAACCAAAGGGTGTGTGTGCTATTGCCGCCGTATAAGATGTTGTAATCTGCGCGAATTGAATAAAAACAAGGAGAAATATTACTCATAACCTTGAAAAAATCAGGCAGGATTGGACGCGGAATGAGACCAGCCCCTGAAACGACCTGAGTCAGCATGAAAGGCATATTGATCATAATACCAAGTTGCCCAAGAATCAATGAAAAGATTAGGTTAACGTTCAATGCTGCAAATAACTCAATAGAATGGTTAACCCACAGTTGCCAATAGGTATTACTATCAAAATGAAGCATACTTTTGCTTAGTCCAACAATTAACAATGGCGCTATCATTGAAATTAAGATAATAGCGATTTCCGTATAAGTGTATGCTTTCCAGCGACCTATTAATGGCGAAAATGACTTGTATGCAACGACAATTAACATGGCGCCAATCATGGAACCAATATAAAAAGCTAGTGACATAAAGAATGGAGCCATACTATGTTGCATACCAGAAGGTGCTTTATTCATTTTTACAATGCTGTAATTGTATGAATTAGCAACGTTTGCATAGGTTTGATTTATTTTTGCTGTAGCAGTACTTTTGGTTTGCTCAGCTTTTTGTAAAATAGCGTCTTTTTGTGTTGGATTTGCTGTAATTAATGATTTTGTTTCTGATTCTAATTGTGATAATTCGGCGGCAGTTAGAATCCCTTTGCTTTGCTGCAGTAAAACACTTTTTTGAACATGATTCCCGACTGATTTTGCAACAGCTTCCATGGATGAAACTGATGTCATAGGGTTGGCGTAGTTGATGTAAAACCTAAGTTCACCTTTAGATTGACCATCCATTTTCTTGAGATTGGCATTGAAATGTTTTGGAATATTAATAATCAAATAAACTTCGCGATCGTTCAATTGACTTTTAGCCTGTTTCATATTCAAATCAGTTTTGACGTGTTTGAATGGCAAGCTTTTTTTAAGTTGTTTTTTTAATGTGGCACTGTCTTTATCTTGGTTGACAATGGCAACTGGTAATTGGTTTATTTTGCTAGGTACGACTTTATACCCAGAAAAATAAATTCCAACCATCAGTAAGCCGTAAAATAGCACGATAATGAGCGCTCCGAGGACACCCTTGCTGACAATAAATTTTTTGAAACTCATGTGGAACTCCTTTTCTTCTGCTGACAATAGAGTAGCACTTATTTGTCTTGCATGCAAGTGATTGCTTGCATAATGAAAATAGTCTGTCTTTCAAAAGAGAATATGATAATATAACTAAGAAGAGGTACGAAATATGTCCAAACAACCATCAAAATACGATTTGATTCTAAATGCGTTTACGACGTTATTAGTTCAAGTAGGTTATCAGTCTACAACAATTAACAAAATTGCAGAAACAGCAAATGTTAACCCAAGTACTATCTTTAGAAAATTCAAAGATAAAGAGGGAATGCTGTCTGCAATAATCGATCGCCATTTGGCAGATTTGCGAACGATATTTGATGATGTATCTCTGACGGGTGATGTTGAGACTGATTTAATTAATATGTCAAGAGCTTTCCAAAAATTTCAGGAGAAACATCAAGCAGTTGTGGTGGTGGGGGTTCAAGAATCTTTTAGAAAGCCAAACGTCAGTCATGCTGTGGAAGAAATAGAAATTAGTTTCAAACAAAATTTATTACAATATTTCGCTGAAATGAAAAAGCAACATCAAATAAAAGAAACAATCGATATTGAAGCTACCACAATGAATATAATATGGTTGAATTTTGGGTATTTTATGACAGTTATACGTTTCAACAATCCTGAGCTAATTACTGATCCAGAAGATTTCTACGAAAAGCAAATTCGCTTTTTTGCAAAAAGTTTACGTCCTTAAAAACACAATGTAGTGATTGGAAATTAGTATCATGAGTGTTGTATACTAGTAGCTAGACAAAACGGTACTAAATACCATACATAGGAGATTATTGATTCATGACAGAAGACATACGTGTTCGCTATGCGCCGTCACCAACAGGACATTTGCATATAGGGAATGCACGAACAGCTATTTTTAATTGGTTATTTGCACGCCACTACAATGGCACATTCGTTATTCGTATTGAGGATACTGACTCAGCACGTAATATTGCTGATGGTGAAAAATCACAACTTGAAAATTTGGCTTGGCTAGGTTTAGACTGGGATGAAAGTCCAGACAAACCAGGCGTTTATGGACCCTATCGTCAATCAGAACGTAATGAACAGGGTATTTATCAAGAATTTATCGATGCACTATTAGCTAGTGGGCAAGCGTACAAGTCTTACAAAACGTCAGAACAGCTCGCCTCTGAACGTGAAGCGCAACAAGCAGCCAAGCAGGCGCCACATTATGTTTATGAATATGAAGGTTTGACTAACGAAGAGCGCGAAGCCAAATATGCTGAATTTGAAGCACAAGGATTAAAGCCGGTAGTACGTTTCCGTGTGCCAGAAGAGAAAGTATATGCTTGGGATGACATCGTTAAAGGGCATATCGAAATTGGTGCTAAAGAAGTTGGTGGTGATTGGGTCATTCAAAAAGCTGATGGTATGCCAACTTATAATTTCGCAGTTGTCGTTGATGACCACTTGATGAAAATTTCCCATGTTCTTCGCGGAGATGATCATGTCTCGAATACACCAAAGCAAATCATGATTTATGAGGCTTTGGGATGGGATGTGCCAAAGTTTGGACACATGGCTTTGATTATCAATGGAGAAACTGGTAAGAAATTGTCTAAACGTGATGAAAATCTCTTGCAGTTCGTTGAACAATACAAGGAATTAGGCTACCAACCACAAGCTATGGTTAATTTTATTGGTTTGCTGGGCTGGTCACCAAAGGGTGAGGATGAAATCTTTAGTTTGTCAGAGTTCAAAGAAATGTTTGATGAAAAGCGTTTGAGCAAAGCGAATGCTAAGTTCGATCAAAAGAAATTAGAATGGGTCAACAACCAATGGATGCGTCGTGATACGGACGCTGTTATGCCACAACTTATTCAAGAGCTTGTCGATGCTCATTTGATATCTGCAGATGATGCTACTGATAAGAAAAAGTGGTTGTCAGAAGTTATTAAAGTCGCTGGCGTTGACGGTATATCATATACGCGTCAAATTGTTGAGCTAGTTCGCAAACCTTTCTTTGAGTTGAGCGATATAACAGATGAAATGGTTGAATACTTGACTTCAGAAGATGGCCGTAAAGTTGCAGCTGCGTGGGAATCAGCATATGAATCCTTGCCTATTGATGCAACTCCGGCTGATTACATGAGTACAATTCGTGCGATTCAAAACGACTTAGAAATTAAAGGCCGTAACTTATGGAATCCTATTCGTATTATGACTACTCACGAAGTCCAGGGACCTAATTTACCAGAAATGTTGACATTGTTGGATAAGAACACTGTTCTGAAGACAATGCGTGATGTGAAAGAAAAATATTTAGCATAGGTATTTAAACGTCGAGAAATGCTCGGCGTTTTTATTATGATTTTGAGTATCCTTTCGTACTGAGGAATAATGCCAAAATGTTTTCAGCTCATGTATAATACTAAGTAATAATAATTTTTCTATTTATAAAGGGAGCAAACTATGATCTACGTCTACAATACGTTATCACGTGAAAAAGAAGTTTTTAAGCCAATTACTGCTGGCAAAATAAACATGTATGTTTGTGGCCCTACGGTATATAACTATATCCATATTGGAAATGCTCGCTCAGCCATTGCTTTTGACACAGTACGTCGCTATTTTGAATATCGTGGTTATGAAGTTAATTACGTTTCGAATTTTACTGATGTGGACGACAAAATTATTAATCGTGCGCAAGAAGAAGGCGTTTCTGAACTAGAGGTTGCTAATAAGTATGCTGATGCCTTTGACGAAGATACTCTGCCGTTGAATATTAAACCTGCCACGGTGCGTTCACGTGCAACGGAAGTTATCCCAGAGATCATCGAATTCGTAAAAGATCTCATTGATAAAGGCTATGCATATGAGTCCGAAGGGGATGTTTACTTCCGTGCTAAGAAATTCAAGGGCTATGGTATTTTAGCTCATCAGGATTTGGCAGAAATGGAAGCCAATGCTGCTGGTCGTTTGAATGATGAGGAGACTGTTCGTAAAGAGGATCCGATTGATTTTGCTGTTTGGAAGAATGAAGCACGGGAGGGGGTTATCTCATGGTCGTCTCCATGGGGAAATGGTCGTCCGGGCTGGCATATAGAGTGCTCGGTTATGGCGCAAAAGTACTTATCGAATACAATTGATATCCATGGTGGCGGTATTGACTTAGCATTTCCACATCACACAAACGAAATTGCGCAGTCTGAGGCCAGAACGGGACAAAAGTTTGTTAATTATTGGATGCATAATGGATTTGTTAATGTTAATAATGAAAAGATGTCAAAATCTCTCGGTAATTTTACAACTCTACATGACATGTTAGCGACTTATGACGATCCAATGGTCATTCGATACTTATTGACCACAACGCAGTATCGGCGACCAATTAACTATGAAGCAAGTACTTTAGAACAAGCACGTTTAGAATTGGAACGCATCCGTACAGCTTATAGAAATTTGATGTTTCGAGCGGAGACATCGGAACCTGGTGGGGATGAAGATGTTGAGACACTGATTGAAGCGCAAAAGAAAGCGTTTGACCAGGCAATGGATGATGACTTTAATACACCTAACGCGCTTGCAGCTATTTTTGAACTTGTTAGTATAGGGAATACCTACACTGAGCGTAGTACTGTAAAAGTTGATACTGTTCAGCGTTTATTAGGAACAGTTGCCGATTTACTATCTGTATTTGGTATTGAGGGATTGGATGGTAACGAAGAACTTACAACGAAGCAACGTGAATTGTTGGATAAACGTGTATTAGCTCGTGAGTCACATGATTTTGAAGAATCAGACTTGTTACGTAATCAGTTAAAAGAAGTCGGTATATTTGTAGAAGATACACCACAAGGCCAACGTTGGCATAAATAAAAAAGCTATCAGCTTGCTGATGGCTTTTTTATTTATTAAGTAAAGGTAAAGGGAGAAGAACGAAAAAGAGGAAAGGGATAAAAAAGGGGCGGATAAAGCGAATGAGGAGGGAGAGTGAGGGGGTAAAAAGGGATAAAAAGCGAACGAGTAAAGGAAAGTAAAAAACAAGTAAAAAAGTAGTTGACGAGCGGGGTTAAAGTTGGTATATTAGTATATGTTCCAACGGAGCGAAGCGACGCAAAGCGTTGCGAGGCAAGGGGGAACGGGAGCGCGAAAGTAGTGAAGTCGAGAAAAACTTCTTAAAAGAAGTAGTTGACAAAGCGAAATGAGCGTGGTAAGATAATATAGTTGTCTCAGCGACAACGAGTAGCACATTGAAAACTGAACAAAACTTTGAACAAACGAATCTGTAGCTGTTACGTAAAGTAACAAAAACAAATTTGCGAAGTCAATTCGTAACAAACAATAAACGGATTACGTTATAGAGATATAGCGAAAGATAGTCAGTTTAATCGAAGAGCAATCTTCAAATTTTCAAATTGAGAGTTTGATCCTGGCTCAGGATGAACGCTGGCGGCGTGCCTAATACATGCAAGTCGAACGCACAGCGAAAGGTGCTTGCACCTTTCAAGTGAGTGGCGAACGGGTGAGTAACACGTGGACAACCTACCTCAAGGCTGGGGATAACATTTGGAAACAGATGCTAATACCGAATAAAACTTAGTGTCGCATGACACAAAGTTAAAAGGCGCTTCGGCGTCACCTAGAGATGGATCCGCGGTGCATTAGTTAGTTGGTGGGGTAAAGGCCTACCAAGACAATGATGCATAGCCGAGTTGAGAGACTGATCGGCCACATTGGGACTGAGACACGGCCCAAACTCCTACGGGAGGCTGCAGTAGGGAATCTTCCACAATGGGCGAAAGCCTGATGGAGCAACGCCGCGTGTGTGATGAAGGCTTTCGGGTCGTAAAGCACTGTTGTATGGGAAGAACAGCTAGAATAGGAAATGATTTTAGTTTGACGGTACCATACCAGAAAGGGACGGCTAAATACGTGCCAGCAGCCGCGGTAATACGTATGTCCCGAGCGTTATCCGGATTTATTGGGCGTAAAGCGAGCGCAGACGGTTTATTAAGTCTGATGTGAAAGCCCGGAGCTCAACTCCGGAATGGCATTGGAAACTGGTTAACTTGAGTGCAGTAGAGGTAAGTGGAACTCCATGTGTAGCGGTGGAATGCGTAGATATATGGAAGAACACCAGTGGCGAAGGCGGCTTACTGGACTGCAACTGACGTTGAGGCTCGAAAGTGTGGGTAGCAAACAGGATTAGATACCCTGGTAGTCCACACCGTAAACGATGAACACTAGGTGTTAGGAGGTTTCCGCCTCTTAGTGCCGAAGCTAACGCATTAAGTGTTCCGCCTGGGGAGTACGACCGCAAGGTTGAAACTCAAAGGAATTGACGGGGACCCGCACAAGCGGTGGAGCATGTGGTTTAATTCGAAGCAACGCGAAGAACCTTACCAGGTCTTGACATCCTTTGAAGCTTTTAGAGATAGAAGTGTTCTCTTCGGAGACAAAGTGACAGGTGGTGCATGGTCGTCGTCAGCTCGTGTCGTGAGATGTTGGGTTAAGTCCCGCAACGAGCGCAACCCTTATTGTTAGTTGCCAGCATTCAGATGGGCACTCTAGCGAGACTGCCGGTGACAAACCGGAGGAAGGCGGGGACGACGTCAGATCATCATGCCCCTTATGACCTGGGCTACACACGTGCTACAATGGCGTATACAACGAGTTGCCAGCCCGCGAGGGTGAGCTAATCTCTTAAAGTACGTCTCAGTTCGGATTGTAGTCTGCAACTCGACTACATGAAGTCGGAATCGCTAGTAATCGCGGATCAGCACGCCGCGGTGAATACGTTCCCGGGTCTTGTACACACCGCCCGTCACACCATGGGA
>NZ_CP015247.1:1642500-1772500 GCF_001891125.1 Leuconostoc suionicum
CCAGCGGTATGTCCATCCCGGTCCTCTCGTACTAAGGACAGCTCCTCTCAAATTTCCTGCGCCCGCGACGGATAGGGACCGAACTGTCTCACGACGTTCTGAACCCAGCTCGCGTACCGCTTTAATGGGCGAACAGCCCAACCCTTGGGACCGACTACAGCCCCAGGATGCGATGAGCCGACATCGAGGTGCCAAACCTCCCCGTCGATGTGGACTCTTGGGGGAGATGAGCCTGTTATCCCCAGGGTAGCTTTTATCCGTTGAGCGATGGCCCTTCCATGCGGAACCACCGGATCACTAAGTCCTACTTTCGTACCTGCTCGAGTTGTAGCTCTCGCAGTCAAGCTTGCTTATGCCTTTACACGCTACGAATGATTTCCAACCATTCTGAGCAAACCTTTGAGCGCCTCCGTTACCTTTTAGGAGGCGACCGCCCCAGTCAAACTGCCCGCCAGACACTGTCCACGATCACGTTGAGTGACCAGTGTTAGAATGTTCATACAACGAGGGTAGTATCCCACCGTGCGACTCCGACTAGACTAGCGTCCAATCTTCTACGTCTCCTACCTATTCTGTACAAGCAGCACAAACATTCAATATCAAGCTACAGTAAAGCTCCATGGGGTCTTTCCGTCCTGTCGCGGGTAACCCGCATCTTCACGGGTATTTAAATTTCACCGAGTCCCTCGTTGAGACAGTGCCCAGATCGTTACGCCTTTCGTGCGGGTCGGAACTTACCCGACAAGGAATTTCGCTACCTTAGGACCGTTATAGTTACGGCCGCCGTTTACTGGGGCTTCAATTCGTACCTTCGCCGAAGCTAAGCACTCCTTTTAACCTTCCAGCACCGGGCAGGCGTCAGCCCCTATACTTCATCTTACGATTTTGCAGAAACCTGTGTTTTTGATAAACAGTCGCCTGGGCCTATTCACTGCGGCTCATGTTTTACCATGAGCACCCCTTCTCCCGAAGTTACGGGGTCATTTTGCCGAGTTCCTTAACGAGGGTTCTCTCGCTCACCTTAGTGTTCTCCACTCGACTACCTGTGTCGGTTTGCGGTACGGGCAGTGTAATACTTCCTAGAAGCTTTTCTCGGCAGTGTGACATCTCAGACTTCTCTACTTTATTTCGATCCGCATCACAGCTTGTCCTTATAGAGAAAAGCATTTCACTCTTCTCAAGACTTACTGCTTGCACGCACATATCCATCAGTGCGCATCTGGTAGCCTCCTGCGTCCCTCCATCGGTAATAACGCATTACAACTGGTACAGGAATCTCAACCTGTTATCCATCGACTACGCTTCTCAGCCTCGCCTTAGGTCCCGACTAACCCTGGGTGGACGAGCCTTCCCCAGGAAACCTTAGTCATTCGGTGGACAGGATTCTCACCTGTCTTTCGCTACTCATACCGGCATTCTCACTTGTAAGCGCTCCAGCAGTCCTTACGATCTACCTTCGTCGCCCTTACAACGCTCTCCTATCGCGCCACTTAGTGGCACCCGCAGTTTCGGTAATATGTTTAGCCCCGGTACATTTTCCGCGCAATGGCACTCGACTAGTGAGCTATTACGCACTCTTTAAATGGTGGCTGCTTCTAAGCCAACATCCTAGTTGTCTATGCACTATCACATCGTTTTCCACTTAACATATATTTAGGGACCTTAACTGGCGATCTGGGCTGTTCCCCTTTCGACGGTGGATCTTATCACTCATCGTCTGACTCCCATTCATACATATCTGGCATTCGGAGTTTATCAAACTTTGGTAACCCGAGATGGGCCCCTAGGCTTAACAGTGCTCTACCTCCAGTATGCTTATAATGAGGCTAGCCCTAAAGCTATTTCGGAGAGAACCAGCTATCTCCAAGTTCGTTTGGAATTTCACCGCTACCCACAGTTCATCCGAGCATTTTTTAACATGCACCGGTTCGGACCTCCAGTAAGTTTTACCTCACCTTCATCCTGACCATGGGTAGGTCACTTGGTTTCGGGTCTACAGCATCGTACTATTCGCGCTATTCACACTCGCTTTCGCTGCGGCTCCGGTCTTTCCACCTTAACCTCGCACGATACCGTAACTCGCCGGTTCATTCTACAAAAGGCACGCCATCACCCATTAACGGGCTCTGACTTCTTGTAGGCGTCGTGGTTTCAGGAACTATTTCACTCCCCTTCCGGGGTGCTTTTCACCTTTCCCTCACGGTACTGGTTCACTATCGGTCACTAGGGAGTATTTAGCCTTACGGGATGGTCCCCGCAGATTCCGACCGGATTTCACGTGTCCGGCCGTACTCAGGATCCTGAAAAGAGTGTGCTTCATTTCGCTTACGGGGCTATCACCCTCTATAGCCAAGTTTCCCAACTTGTTCTGCTATAAAACACTTTTGTAACTCTTATATATCAGTCCTACAACCCCAACATGCAAGCACGTTGGTTTGGGCTCTTCCCCGTTCGCTCGCCGCTACTTAGGGAATCGATTTTTCTTTCTGCTCCTGCTGCTAATGAGATGTTTCAGTTCACAGCGTATTCCGTCAAATATCCTATGTATTCAGATACAGACAACTCTTACGAGTTAGGTTTCCCCATTCGGAAATCTTTGGGTCATAGCGTACTTACCGCTCACCAAAGCTTATCGTAGTTAGTCACGTCCTTCATCGGCTCCTAGTGCCAAGGCATTCACCACGCGCCCTTATTAACTTAACCTATACAACCGTAGTTGTGGTTTAAGTTTATGAGTTGGTCATTTTTCAGACCTGCGATTAAACCGTTCTTTTTAAAGAACTTTTTGTGTTGTTTCTCGGTTCATTTTAGTACAATCTTTCGATTGCTTTTAAAAGAATTTGTTACTATTCAGTTTTCAATGTACAACATGCTAACCTTTCGGCTAGCTATGGAGAATAGCGGGATCGAACCGCTGACCCCCTGCTTGCAAAGCAGGTGCTCTCCCAGCTGAGCTAATTCCCCATAGGATCACTTTGAGACAATGATACCTATTAAAGTATCACACTCAAAACTAAACAAAACTTTGAAACAAACAAATTGACACTTAAGTCCCTGTCGCTTTCCGATTATCCTTAGAAAGGAGGTGATCCAGCCGCAGGTTCTCCTACGGCTACCTTGTTACGACTTCACCCCAGTCATCTGTCCTGCCTTAGACGGCTCCTTCCTAAAAGGTTAGGCCACCGGCTTTGGGCATTACAAACTCCCATGGTGTGACGGGCGGTGTGTACAAGACCCGGGAACGTATTCACCGCGGCGTGCTGATCCGCGATTACTAGCGATTCCGACTTCATGTAGTCGAGTTGCAGACTACAATCCGAACTGAGACGTACTTTAAGAGATTAGCTCACCCTCGCGGGCTGGCAACTCGTTGTATACGCCATTGTAGCACGTGTGTAGCCCAGGTCATAAGGGGCATGATGATCTGACGTCGTCCCCGCCTTCCTCCGGTTTGTCACCGGCAGTCTCGCTAGAGTGCCCATCTGAATGCTGGCAACTAACAATAAGGGTTGCGCTCGTTGCGGGACTTAACCCAACATCTCACGACACGAGCTGACGACGACCATGCACCACCTGTCACTTTGTCTCCGAAGAGAACACTTCTATCTCTAAAAGCTTCAAAGGATGTCAAGACCTGGTAAGGTTCTTCGCGTTGCTTCGAATTAAACCACATGCTCCACCGCTTGTGCGGGTCCCCGTCAATTCCTTTGAGTTTCAACCTTGCGGTCGTACTCCCCAGGCGGAACACTTAATGCGTTAGCTTCGGCACTAAGAGGCGGAAACCTCCTAACACCTAGTGTTCATCGTTTACGGTGTGGACTACCAGGGTATCTAATCCTGTTTGCTACCCACACTTTCGAGCCTCAACGTCAGTTGCAGTCCAGTAAGCCGCCTTCGCCACTGGTGTTCTTCCATATATCTACGCATTCCACCGCTACACATGGAGTTCCACTTACCTCTACTGCACTCAAGTTAACCAGTTTCCAATGCCATTCCGGAGTTGAGCTCCGGGCTTTCACATCAGACTTAATAAACCGTCTGCGCTCGCTTTACGCCCAATAAATCCGGATAACGCTCGGGACATACGTATTACCGCGGCTGCTGGCACGTATTTAGCCGTCCCTTTCTGGTATGGTACCGTCAAACTAAAATCATTTCCTATTCTAGCTGTTCTTCCCATACAACAGTGCTTTACGACCCGAAAGCCTTCATCACACACGCGGCGTTGCTCCATCAGGCTTTCGCCCATTGTGGAAGATTCCCTACTGCAGCCTCCCGTAGGAGTTTGGGCCGTGTCTCAGTCCCAATGTGGCCGATCAGTCTCTCAACTCGGCTATGCATCATTGTCTTGGTAGGCCTTTACCCCACCAACTAACTAATGCACCGCGGATCCATCTCTAGGTGACGCCGAAGCGCCTTTTAACTTTGTGTCATGCGACACTAAGTTTTATTCGGTATTAGCATCTGTTTCCAAATGTTATCCCCAGCCTTGAGGTAGGTTGTCCACGTGTTACTCACCCGTTCGCCACTCACTTGAAAGGTGCAAGCACCTTTCGCTGTGCGTTCGACTTGCATGTATTAGGCACGCCGCCAGCGTTCATCCTGAGCCAGGATCAAACTCTCAATTTGAAAATTTGAAGATTGCTCTTCGATTAAACTGACTATCTTTCGCTATATCTCTATAACGTAATCCGTTTATTGTTTGTTACGAATTGACTTCGCAAATTTGTTTTTGTTACTTTACGTAACAGCTACAGATTCGTTTGTTCAAAGTTTTGTTCAGTTTTCAATGTGCTACTCGTTGTCGCTGAGACAACTATATTATCTTACCACGCTCATTTCGCTTTGTCAACTACTTCTTTTAAGAAGTTTTTCTCGACTTCACTACTTTCACGCTGTTGCTTCGTATGAAACAACTCCTATAACTATACTCGCTTTATTAAAAAAGTCAACCCTTTTTTCAATTTTCTTCAAAACTGACAAACAATGTGGTTTTTAAGGTTTTTAAGAGCCCATGAATCTTGTTGGCTGGCATAAATTTAAGTCTAAAATTTAATTCTTGTTCAATCTTCTCAGTATTTTTTACCTCAAAAGAATAAATTGATAATAACTCACCTTCAATTTCCACGCTAGTCAATTCACCAAGACGCCAATCATCAAAATTCACTGGTCCCAACTCTTTTAAACCGCGTAGTGCTGCTCCCAAGGATGTATCATTATTGTGTTTATGCATCTTTGTAGTGAAAAATTGGTAGCCATTTTCTTTTTTTTGCACCAAAAAATAAGGTAGATTGTCCTTCACTGCAATTGCTGTAACTGCTATTAACGACATGTTTGCTCACCTTCCGAGACGCTCAAGTGCCTCTTCAATCCATTCTTTTTGTTTGTTGGCAATAGATGTAAAGCCGTATTCTAAATGATAGTTTGTCCAAAAACGTTTTTTTAAATTATGATTTTTGCCCATCATTTTTTTGTTAGTGTTTATCATTTCATCTTGACGCAGTGACAAACTTATTTTGCCATTATACTGTTCGATGTCCATAATTACGACATTGACTTCTTTGCCCACTTTTAATTCACCGTTCAAATCACGAACAATACCAGATTTGCATTCAGAAATATGGATCAACCCTTGTGTATGATCGTCTAATGATACGAATGCCCCATATGGTTGAATCCCTGTTATGCGCCCTTTTAGTTTTTGACCTACAGAATACTTCATTTTTTTGCCTCTATATTCCATTATATCATGGTCTCTTAGTTGTTCGTTCTTTTGAACAATAAAAAAGCAGGTTATGCACCTGCGATCTCAATCGTATTGATAACTACGTCTTTCCGTGGCTTATCCATCATATCAACTTTTACTTGTGCTATTTCATCAACAACATTTAATCCTTCAATCACTTGACCAAACACGGTGTGTTTGCCATCAAGCCATGGCGTACCACCTTTTTGTCGATAAAAGTCAGCGACCTCTGCCGGTAAATCACGCAATGCCGAAGCCATTTGTGATGGGAAATTAGATGCCTGTACAATAAAGAACTGCGATCCATTTGTATTAGGACCGGCGTTAGCCATCGAAAGAGCTCCATAAGTATTAAACAAACGATTGCTAAACTCATCTTCAAAGCTGCCGCCCCAAATACTTTCACCGCCCATGCCAGTTCCTTCAGGATCGCCACCTTGGATCATAAAGTCACTGATAACACGATGAAAAATGCCATTGTTGTAATATCCATTTTTTGCATGTGTAATGAAATTCTCGACAGTTTTTGGCGCAATATCAGAAAACAATTTAATTCTAATATCACCCTTATTTGTTTTAAAAGTTGCTACAGGGCCACTATAATTAGCAGCGTCTAATTGTGGATAATCTACCATGAATTTTCTCCTAAAATTATAAAAAACGCCTGTTGGCGTTTATACTTCGTCTTCAAATTTGGGGTCAATAATGACAGCGCCATTTTCAATTTCTTCTAACGCTTGCCCAACAGACTTATTCGATTCAAATGTTTCTTGAGTTGCTGGTAAACCAGCATCCAATTCACGAGCACGCTTTGCGCCTAAAGCAATTAGCTTATAGCGTGAGTCAACTTTTTCTAATAGCTTATCAACTGATGGATATAGTAACATGTCTTTCTCCTTATTGTATCTTATCAAATACACGTGTTACGCGTAAGCGTTCTGCTGTAATGATTGATTTGATTCGTTCAACTGCGTTTGAAACCACATCGTTTTCAACAGCATAATCGTAATTAATCATCATTTTAAGTTCGTCACGAGCAGCTGCAACTCGTTTTTCAATCACATCAGCAGAATCTGTGCCACGGCCGACCAAGCGATCACGTAGATTTGCTAGATCCGGAAGTGTCAAAAATATGTAAATACCTTCTGGCATTTTTGATTTAACTTGCAAGGCACCCTGTACGTCTATTTCCAAAAAAACATCACGCCCGCTCGCCAATGTCTCGTCTATAAAGCTTTTAGGTGTTCCGTAATAGTTGCTGACATATTTTGCATACTCTAACATGTCACCATTATTAATTTTTTCTTCAAACTGTTCACGGGTTACAAAGAAATAATCTTCACCGTCTACTTCTCCAGCACGAGGCTGTCGTGTTGTAGCGGAAATCGAATATTGAAAATCAATGCTTTCTTCTTCAAAAATTGCTTTACGTACAGTGCCTTTTCCGACACCTGAGGGTCCTGAAAGTACGATTAATAAACCACGCTGAGTCATAATATTCCTCTTTATAAACTAATAGGAATATTATAGCAATTTACATTCACAATATCAATGTTAACATAAATACAGCCACCATGGTGAATATTTGTTCGTATAGACAAATATAGACTTTATAAACAAACTATGCCTATTTATCAACATACTGATCATAATAATATTCAAGAAACATTTAAGAAACTATTCATAATTTGCTTATTTGAACATTTGTTCGTATAATAAATTTATACAACAACGAGTGGAGAAGACTGGTATGCAAAATTATATTGTCCAACATCAATTTCAAGCACCATTACATCATATACTTCAAAAACTTATTAAATACGTTGCTTCAAAAAAAGCAGTGCCTTTAAAGCGCCAATTAAACGCACAGGAAATCATTGTACGCTTAGAACTAGCACTAAATACAACTGATCCTGTAACCGTTCAGATTAATGATTCTTTATTCAATGAACGCATTACGCAGTTATCGGGATACATTTACCAAAATAACCATGGCCAACTTTTCATGCAATCCTATAAGACTCACAAGTTCTCTAATATAAAACCAGGAATGATCCGACATATTTCGTTTAATTGACTGTCAACCAACCATATTTTTACGTAAAAAAAGTACAATCATAATTGTACTTTAACTAAGTTTCTCTATTTCTTTCATATCTAACTTTTCTAGTAAAGAATTAATCGCAATTACATCAATATAACGATCAATATCAAGAGTCCCTGCTACAAGGTCACCTAACCCTGTGAGGGCTTTTTTACTACTCAAAAAAGTTAAATAAGATTTGACCTCACCACCAATGCCATCTAAATCACGCCACTGTGGTGTCCAATAATCTAACAGATATTTTTCAACAAATGCATTTAATAAATTTGCTCGCCATAATTTATGGGTTGCGTTAAACTCACGTGCTATTCCCTCGTGCAACGCATGAAGCATATTAATGACATTCTCACTAACAACATCTTTGACAGAAGCTTCTTGGAACTTTTGCAGGCTTTTATCAGCAAATTCAAGCTCTGCTTGCATTTCATCTGGAGACAACGATGGTTGCAATTTTTGCACATCATCGGTATTCTTCAAAGGCTTTATTTTAGGTGATAGTCCGCGGAATGTCTCATTAATAATTTCAAGATTAAAATCATCATCATCTTCATTTTCTGACAAAAACTTAAATTGCAGTTCGTCAATGGCGTTTGACGTTTTCATCATTTCCGCAACATCTTTACCTTGCCACTTGAAAAAATTAATCGCGATTACCGTACGCATAATCATACGCCAAAAATTAATATCAAACTTTGGTGCGTGGGCGATAAATCTCTTGTTAACACTGCTTTCTTTTACCAAGAATTGTTGCATATCATACAAGACGGGTACCAACAGTACAAAATAACGCCAATCACGATCATCGCTATTCACTAATGCTGCTTGCATAACCTCGTTTAAATTAACAGTGGCGCGTTCGTTGCTAGTAAATTTCGTAAAATTTTGTTGCACAATCGTAGCGATCACGTCATCCAAGAAAAAAGAAGCTACTTCAAATGTTTCTGTAGAATATTTGGTATTGTATGTCAAATAATATCGTGCGCGTAAAAAGCCCGCAAAATCATTATAGTTAAATTCTGGCAATACACTTTTTGAAGTAAATTTCTGCTTTGATTTTATATGACGCATTTTTTTTATTTGCGCTGATTTTCCTTGTTTCATATCATAAAAGTATCAAATTAGACCACCTATAATTCGTGATCTGCACTCAACACATCCTCCTTTTTAAATACTCAAATCTAAATTGTATTTTCCACTACCAAACTCGCGTAACTTGAACTGAAATACTTGCTCGTTACGCTCTAAATTAGGTGTGACAACAGTTGCCTGTTGTTTGCCCTCTAATTCGGCAATTTCAATCGCGCTATTAATAGCTGACATCACTGGGGCAAACTCTTTTGGATCCGCAGACACATAAAACATCTCTGCGTTCCCGTATGTTGCTGACCTGCGCATCAAACTAACTGAGACCCTATATCTGTTTGCATCAAAAATAATATGATTAAAATTAAATCCGTGCGCATAGTGAAATAATGATGATAAAAATTCTTGAGAGTTAAATTTTTCTTTTGCCATGTGTTTTCCTTAAAATAGTTTCAATACAAGTATACTATAAAAAACCAATCAAATTGCACAATCAATATTCGTCGTATTAATCCCAATTTATTACTCATTCTTACGAAAAAAGGAGGCTTTCTCGTCGAAAGCCTCCTTCTTAATCAATAGTTAAATTACTTCAATTCTACAATCGTTGCACCGTCACCACCTGCATTTGCACTAGCAAAATGATACGACTTCACGCGACGATCAGATCTCAAAAACTCGGTAACACCTTGACGCAACGCACCTGTGCCTTTTCCATGTATAATTTCAACAGGACTAATGTTTGCTAATACTGCCGTATCTAAATATCGATCTAACTCGGTTAAAGCAGCTTCATAACGTACACCACGCAAATCCAATGATGATTTCACAGAAGCCCGCGCTGATCCATTGCTTGTTGTTTTTCGAATAATTTTTTGTTGTTTCTTCTTAGCTTTACCTTTTTGAGCCTTCACAGTTGCTTCAGTTTTAACAATATCGTCTTCATCAACAAGCATTTTTAAAATGCCCATCTCCACTTCCCATTGACCATTCTTGTGCTTTTTGACTAAAGTACCTTGCTGGCTGTAAGAACGAACGGTAATTTCATCCCCAGGGGCTAGTTCTTTTACCTTTTTAGCTTTTTGCAAAATTTTATTTTTTTCCAAAGAGTCATTCTGACGTAACTTATCTAGCTCTCCTTTTCTAGCTTGCAGTTCTTGCTCAGTTAACTCACCACGCTGCCCTGCTCTTAAACGCTCTTTACGAATTTCACTAATCAATTGCTCTGCCTGTTTTTTGGTAGCTGCTACAATATGATTAGCTTCGTTTTTAGCGTCTAAAATAACATGCGCGCGCTGTTTTTCCAATTTGCTTTGTTCTTCGCTTAAGGCTTCTGACTTTTTTTCTGTCGCCTTTAGTTGTAATCTAAGCTCTTCATTATTTTTTTTGACTTCATCTCGCTGTGCAACCAAATCAGCAATCATATTATTCAAGTCTTGATCCGATTCATCAGTTAAAGCCATTGCTGAACCAATGACATCTTCACCAAATCCTAAACGTTTCGCGATTGCTAAGGCATTAGATTGTCCTGGCACACCCATCAAAAATTGATAAGTTGGTTGTAACGTTTCCACATCAAATACCATTGAAGCATTTTTAGTTTCTGGTCGATTATAACCGTATAACTTCAACTCAGGATAGTGCGTCGTAGCTATCGTATACGCTCCTAGGCTAGCAACTTTGTCTAATATAGCAATTGCCAGTGCTGCCCCTTCTGCTGGGTCAGTTCCAGCGCCAAGTTCATCGAAAATAACTAATGTTTTATCATCAATGTGGTCAAGCATTGACACAATGTTAGCCATGTGAGAGCTGAAGGTGGATAAGTTTTGCTCAATTGACTGTTCATCACCAATATCTGCAAAAACTTCATCAAAAATACCTACCGTAGAGGGTTGCCTTGTCGTTATAAATAATCCAGATTGAGCCATTAATTGCAACAACCCAAGCGTCTTAATCGTAATCGTTTTACCACCAGTATTAGGACCAGTAATAATGATAGTTTTGTAGCTATCCCCAAGGCTTATATCATTAGCTACTGCAATTTTTTTATCCAGTAATGGATGCCAAGCTTGTCGCAAGCTAATGTGATTATCTACGCTGACAGTTGGTTGCATAGCGTCCAAGCGGGCGGCTAATCGAGCTTTGGCATTAACAAAGTCAAAATGGCCTAAAATTTGAACATTTTGTTGAATCTCATTTGTATGTGGCTCTAATTCTGCTGATAGTTCTTGCAACACTCGCTGCTCTTCTGCATTTTCTTTCACGCGAAGCTCGCTTAGTTTGTTACTCAATTCAACAACAGCTTGTGGTTCGATATAAAGTGTCAATCCTGTTTGACTTTGATCATGAACAACACCACCAAATTGATTTCTATACTCTGCTTTTACCGGTAAAACATATCGATCACCTCGAATAGTAACAATCGGATCACTCAAATATTGTGCAGTTTTGCCTTTAGTAAAGTCCTGCATCTTATTTTTAATGGCATTTTCGTGACCGACTATTTTACCTCGAATTGATTTTAACTCATATGATGCCTCATCATTAATACGACCAGTTGAGTCAATAGCAGTTTGAATTGATTTAGTAACCTCAGGCAACGTTTCTAATTGCTCAGCTTGTTCCACAAGCACTTCTAAAGATTCACCAATTGACTCATCTTTCATCTGAATGAAAAAATTAGAAATAGCACTTGTATTACGTAAAACATTTCCTATTTCAGCTAATTCAGTAGCACTTAAGCTTGCTTGAATATTTAGTCTTTTCAAATGCGGTGTGATATCGGCTAATTTAGCTAGCGGGATGCCGCCTTTCAAACGGTCAATCATCATCGCATCTGCTGTTTCTTGCAGCCAATAATTAATTATATGTACATCAGTAATTGGCTGCAGCGCATCTGCTTCCTGTCGTCCAATGGGCGTTGATAAAAAATCACTCAGTTGTGACTTGATTTTATCATATTCTAATGTTTGTAGTACTTTTTGATTCATTTTATTTTCCCAAATATCTAGAACAAAAATGTTACTAGATTCTGTTCTATGTCAGATTTTATAGCCACCAATTATATATTTGATTAGCAAAGAATGGCATATTGTCTAATATATCATTCAATAACGGCGTTTTTAAGAATTGGTCTTGGATCCAGACATTAGGCATTACAGACAATAGTTCTAGGGCAAAAAATGCTATAACAGCGCCCATGATACCATACAGCAGACCACCGAGGACCGCGTCAAGCCACCCCAATAATGGAATGTGTCGAACAACGCTAAAAGATTTTAATATCCAGTGACTAACAATGCCACCCAAGATGAATATTATTGTAAATACTAATCCTGAGGCTAAAAATTGTGACCCGTCACCAACAACATTCTGCGGTATTGTTGTTCGCACAAATTGTCCCGAGACGAAATCGGTTAATAGCTGTCCAAACGGTTTAGAAAATTTAATAGCAATATACCAAACAATTACCCACAATATAAAACGAAGCACCGCATTGACTAATCCCATGCGATAACCCATTCTAATAGTAATTAAAATAAAAATTACTGCCAATCCTAATAAAATCATTTGTCAGTTTCCTTAAATATTTTGTTTGATGCGCGCGTGCGGCTCTCTTGCTTAGCTGTAGCAATAATACTTGAAACGGCACTTTTTTTAGGCTTCAGCCTTTCTTTTTGTGATTGTAGCAAATTAATTTCTGCTTGCATTTCATCAATTTTTTCACGTAATTCATCAATTTCTGCTTGTTTATACAACTGATCAGATATTGAATTGAATGTCAAAAGAATCGCCTGATCCAATTGGGACAACTTTGGAGCAACAACTTTAATTTGCTTAATCTGTTTATTAAGTAATTCCTCTGTTGATTTAAAATGAGGCAGACTTGCTTCTCCAGAAATAATATATGTTTTACCGGCAATAATTGCCTTGTATTGTCTTCTTTGTTGTTTTGTCATACATTAATTATACAATAAATCCCATAATTGCGCGGGAAAACTACCAACCCCATAAACTTCATTAATAGACACCCTATAGAAGGAAAAGATATTGTATGGTTTCTAAAATTATTCAATATCAGCACTTACAATGTAAAAATTATCGTCAATTTTTATACTGTGATTAAGCTTAACAGTGATTATGTCACCAACTTTAAATATTCTATCAATATGATTATTTTTAACTAAAATACTAACCTTCTTACTCTTATTTTTTGGCAACTGTAATAAAATCGAATCCCCTTTAATAACTTTATCATCTATCTTAAATTGAAGAATTTTATCAGACACATCAGTTTTATGAAGAACCTGGTAAAAATTTCTTTCATCTCTTTTATTGACCACTGTGTAATCTGCCCCAACAGTGATTTCCCACAACAAAAAAGATATTCCACCAAAAATGACTACTGTTATAAGGGCTATTAATAGTGATTTAGCTTTCGACATACTTTATTCTCTCCCCCTTTTTAATGTAATTCAATAATACTCATTACATTAAATAAAACATTGTAATTATACAATATTAACACATTACCAACTATTTTTGAGAATATTTTCATTAACAGCCAATGAACATTACTGAAAGCCAAACAATTCTTTTTTATCTAAACACACGGATCCAAAAAACTGATATACTGCTAATATGCAAACAGTTATCCAAGTTAATAAAGAACAATTAGAGCAAATAACAAATTATTATCACCAATTTCCTTCCAACAAGGTACCTGCTGGGGCCTTATTTTCGGTTACCACCGGATCTGTCACTGTAACCGGCTATTATTCAGGAAAAATCATGTTTCAAGGCAGATCAGTTAATACTGAAGTTGCTAAGTGGCAAACAAATTCATCACACAAATCTAAAACAACCAAAAAAACAGTTATTGGCCTCCCGGCTGATTTTGCCAACTGGTCAGTTCTAGGTTCTGATGAAGTTGGCGCTGGTGCCTATTTTGGTCCACTAACAACAGCCGCCGTTTATGTATCCAAAGAAAACTTAGAATGGGTGCGAGCACTAGGAATTGCAGACTCCAAAACCTTAACAGATGACAGAATGAAAAAAATTGCTCCCCAAATTATTTCTAAGTTGCCTCACCATGTTGTTAATTTAATGCCTGAAAAATATAATCAACTGCAACCGTTGCACAATGTGAACCAGATGAAAGCAATTTCGCATAACTTTGCCTTAGGTAAAGTATTGGATAAAATTTTTCCAACCATACCCCAAGCCATTTTAATTGATCAATTTGCACAGCAAAGCACATACTTCAATTATCTCAAAAAAGCCAATCAACAACGAATAATTCATGAAAATGTATACTTCACTACTAAGGGGGAGCAATATCATTTGAGTGTTGCCGCTGCTTCTATCTTAGCTCGTGTAGTAGAATTAGACGCCATGTCAAAATTAAGTGCTGAAGCTGGTATCAAACTACCCATTGGTGCAGGACGTGAAGTTGATACTGTTGCTGCGGAATTATTACGACGCGGTATTGATTTAAAACACTACGCTAAACTACATTTTGCCAATACTAAAAAAGCAGAACGCCTATTATAGACTTTCTGCTTTTTATTTATGCTTCTGGTTTTGTTGTTGTTTCTGAAGTAGTTTTGTCTGCAACGGATGTCGATTCATCTTTTTTTACGCTTTCATCGTCGGCTAAATCAGCCAAAGCTTCTTCCAAATCAACATCATCTTGTGTTAATTCGATATCCTCACTGGCAAATTTATCTCGTAAATCAGTCAGTGCATCTTGTGTTTTTTCAATGTATGGTGAAACAAAGTCTTTAGCTTTATCAACATATGGTGCTGCTTGATCTGTTAAATCCTTAATTTTTTCAGTTGCAGCGTCAATTTGGTCAGCATATTTTTCTTGACTATCCGTCTTCAAGGCAGCGGTTTTTTCTTTGGCCTTTTCTGTCATATCAGCCGCTACATCCGCTACATTATATGCAGCATCATAGGCCTTATCACGTAGTAATTCACCCGTTTTGTGTGCTTTAGCTGACAACTCATCCTGCTTATCTTTAGGCAATGCTTTATAAGCAACGTATGCTGCCGTAGTTGCTAAAACACCTGCAATAAATACTTTTGTCTTTGACATAATTAGACCTCCGTCTTCTTTTTGTTTCTAAACCTACCCATAGCTGCTTTTGTTGCGTTTTTAGTCATAGCAGCCGCAACACCAGTTGCACCGGCCTTAACACCTGAAAACTTGTGAGTAACATTTTGTGCTGAATTATTTAGTTTTGACACAGTTACTGATAAATCAGCCATTGCCTGCACCGTTGGATCAAGGGTTTTAACTTTGCCATTGATATCATTTAGCAATACATTAGCGTTTCCCAAAATTTCATTACTTGAACGTGCAATCGTATCGACATCCATCGTTATAACACTCAATGAACGTGTTAGACGTAACAAGAATATGCCAATAAAAATCACCAAAAGTAGAAAGGCGACGGCAAATATAATTAATGCTAATTGTCCTGGTTCCATAAAATCCTCCGCTAAATATCATAGTTATGATTATACTTTGTTTAACTTTTTATGAAAAATTTAAAACATTCTCACTTACATTAATTATAACAAAAAAAGACGCTCTACGAACGACTTTTTTAATAGTGTATTATTTATCATGATTTAATGTGCATAATCAATTGCACGTGTTTCTCGAATAACCGTAACTTTAATATGCCCAGGATATTCAAGTTTTTCTTCGACATCCGACTTAATGTCGTGTGCCAATACTTTAGCTTGCAAGTCTGTAACCTTTGTAGGTTCAACAATCACACGCACTTCTCGACCTGCTTGAATTGCATATGCTGTTTGAACCTCCTGATAGTTATTTGCGATCGCTTCAAGATCCTTTAAACGTTGCACATAATTTTCTAGTGACTCACTACGAGCCCCTGGACGAGCAGCGCTAATAGCATCAGCCGCAGCTACTAACTCAGCAATCGGTGATATTGCCGCAACATCACCATGATGAGAAGCAATTGCATTGATTACAATTGGCTTCTCATTAAACTTCTCAGCTAATCTGACGCCTAATTCCACATGGGAACCTTCGACCTCAGCATCAACTGCTTTTCCAATATCGTGTATTAATCCAGCGCGTTTCGCAAGCGCGACATCCATTTTAAGCTCTGCTGCCATCATTCCCGCAAGTTTTGCGACCTCGATTGAATGCTGGAGCACATTTTGACCGTATGAAGTTCGATAGTTCATACGACCTATCATCTTAATTAAGTCTGGGTGCATGCCTCGTAATCCTAGTTCAAAGACAGCTTGTTCACCCTTTTCACGAATCGTTTCATCCATTTGACGTCGTGATTTTTCAACCATTTCTTCAATACGAGACGGATTAATTCGACCATCCGCAACTAAGGCATCTAACGCCATTTTTGCGATTTCACGTCGGACAGGATCAAATCCACTCAAAACGACTGATTCTGGTGTATCATCAATAATTAAATCAATGCCAGTTAGAGATTCTAAAGTTCGAATATTACGGCCTTCACGACCAATAATTCTTCCTTTCATATCTTCACTTGGCAAATTGACAACAGAGACGGTCACGTCAGCAACAGAATCAGCTGAGGAACGTTGAATAGCTTGCACAATAATATTACGAGCACGCTTCTCAGCTTCGCTAGTTGCTTCTTCTTCCGCTTCTTTAATCAAGGCTGCTCGTTGACGAGTCAAACTTGCTTTAGTTTCACTTAAAATTTGTTTCTTAGCATCATCAGGAGACAGTTGAGCAATTTCTTCCAACTTATCTTGTTGTGTAGTCAACAACTTCTGTGCTAATACTTCTTTTTTATCTGCTTCATCAAGGCGTGTCTGTACTTGATTTTCTTTTTGAATCAACGATGCATCACGTTGATTCAAGGCCGCATCCTTTTTATCGAGGTTATTGATGCGATCTTCTAGCCTTTGTTCTTGTTGCTGCAGATGCTTTTGGCGATCACTATACGAATCATTAACTTGATTTCGATAAGTTTGTGCCAAATCTTTAGCATCAACTTCCGCTGCACGTTTCAAACTCTTAGCTTCATTATTTGCTTGTTCAAGAATGTTAGTTGCCATTTGCTCGGCAGAAATAACTTTATGCGCGTCTTGTGACTTGCGCACATAGTATCCAATACCAAGACCAATCACAATTGCGAAAAACACTGAAATGACTGTAACTACCATGTTAGTATATCCTTTCAGCTTGTGAATATTAGATTTCACATATATTAAGTATATATGTTAATTCATGACGGGTCAATAGAGTATTCCAGAGACCTGTGAGTTGTTTTGGAAAAATAAAAAAGAGCGTTTTAGCTCCTAATTTTTAAATCGACGGCTTAGTTCTCGCTCTTGATCACGTTTTTTAATATCTTCTCGTTTATCATATTTTTTCTTTCCACGACCTATACCGATCAATACTTTAGCAAAGCCATGCTTTAAATAAACCTTCAAAGGGATAATTGTTACGCCTTGTTCCTGTGCTGCCTTCTCAAGAACTCGAATTTCTCTTTTATGCAGCAGTAATTGTCTGGTACGTAATGGGTCAACATTAAATTGATTTCCTTGCACATAAGAGGAAATATGCACGTTGGTCAGCAAAGCACTACCATTGTGTATCGTTACAAATCCATCCCCTATGGTAATTTGACCCGCCCGAACGGACTTAATTTCCGTTCCCGTTAACGAGATGCCGGCTTCAAAAGTTTCCGCAATGGCATAGTTAAATCGCGCTTTACGATTTTGAGCAAGATAATTTTCAGTATTTTGTTTCTTTTTTGCCATGACAAACCACCTTAAAAGTTACGTTTGCTATCCCGTTTATGCCCCTGTTTACTATCTAAGGGTGCTCTCTTTGGACGTGGTCCTTCTGATTTACCACGGCGCTCGTTTTTACGCCTCTCATCACGATTACGACCTTTACCAAACTTACCATGTGCCTTTGAGGCTACACGAATATCTGTTGTTGGCGCATCTTCTGGATTAACCAACACAAAATCAACTACGCGCTCATCTTTATTAACACGCAAAACCTTGACTCGTACTTTTTGACCAATTTGGAAAATACGATGCTTCGAACGGCCAATTAATGCAGCGTGAGACTCGTCATACTCATAATGATCATCAGTCAAGTTCGAAATATGAACCAATCCTTCAACTGTATTCTCAAGACTAATGAACAAACCAAACTTCAACGCTGAATTGACTACCCCATCAAACTCGAGGTTAACTTTATCCATCATGTATTCAGCCTTCTTCAAAGCATCAACATCACGTTCAGTATCAATGGCTCGACGCTCGCGTGAGCTTGTATCTTCACCAATTTTACCAAGATGACTAGCATACTTTTCTTGTGCTTGAACACCATGACCATGTTTCTCATACCATTTAATCAATCGATGGACTGTCAAATCGGGGTAACGTCGAATTGGTGAAGTAAAGTGAGTATAATATTCCGCACCCAAACCAAAGTGTCCAACTGGATCCGGTGAATATTTCGCTTGTTTCATCGCGCGCAACATCATCGTAGAAATCATTTGTTCAGCAGGATCACCAGCAACATCTTCCATTAACTTTTGTAACATGATTGGTGTTACTTTACTTGGATCACCAACAACTGGGTGACCCAAAGCCTTTGAAAATTCAAAAAACGACTTAGCACGATCAGCATCAGGCGTCTCGTGAATACGGTACAAGAATGGTACTTTGAGTTTATCAAAATGCTCGGCAACGGTTTCATTGGCTGCTAGCATAAAGGATTCAATCATTCGTTCAGCGGTACCGCGTTCTCGCAACTTAATATCAGTGGCTTTACCATCTTCATCAACAATAATTTGTGCCTCAGGTGCATCAAATTCTATTGCGCCACGTTTTTTACGCATACTATACAAAATTTCATGTAGCTCACCCATCACTTTGAACATGGGTACTAATTTGGCGTACTCATCTTGGACGAAAACATCACCCTCCAAAATTTTATTGACTGCATCGTAAGTCATACGAGCATGAGATTTCATAACTGAAGTATGAAGTCTATGATTCACTACATTTCCTTGTGGATCAATTTCCATCTCTGCAGACATCGCCAAACGCACAACGTTAGGATTTAACGATGCAATACCGTTAGATATATTTCTAGGCAGCATTGGAATAACACGATCAGTCAGATAGACAGATGTACCGCGATTATAAGCCTCAGCATCAATACTAGAACCTTCCGTCACATAGTGTGAAACATCTGCAATGTGCACACCAAGATGGTAGTTGCCATTATCTAACTTCCAAGCAACTACAGCATCATCAATATCTTTCGTGTCAGCACCATCAATTGTAACTAATGTTTGCTCTGTGATGTCCTCTCGACCAGCCCATTCAGATTCAGAGACTTCACTTGGAATTTCGAGTGCATCATCTAACACCTCTTGCGGGAATTCATTTGGGACTTTCTTACTGTAGACAATTTGTAAGATGTCCATTCCTGGTTCATCTTTGTATCCAAGTGTTTCGGTTACCGTAGCAACTATTTCTCGTGGATGGATTTTATCAGGAAAACGAGTAACTTCCGCTACGACTACTTGACCATCATTAGGTGTTAATCCGTCACCGCTAACTAACACTTTAAAATTCATTGTTTTCTTGTCACTGAGGTGTAATTCACCGATCATGTTGCGAGCTTCTGATCCTAATGAAAAAGTACCTACTATACGCTCGTAAGCATGTTCAAGAATCTCTTCTACTTTACCTTCTGGTCCACGATCTGGTGTTGGTGACGGCTTTAATGTTGAAACACGTACCGTATCACCCTGCATTGCTTGTAATGTGTTTTCTGGATTAATGAAAAAATCAGGTAATTCGTCATCGTATTTAACAAACCCAAAGCCCTTATCATTGGCGCGATACTCGCCAATTGTATAGCCAGCATTTTTATTATATTGATAACCATTTTTGATGTCGATAACATCCCCGTCACGTACACTAGCATTTAAAGCATTGACAACTTGCTTGTATCCTTTGCTATCTGTCATTCTTAAGCCGTCAGCTAAGTTTTGTGCGGTAAATATTTGCTCACGGTTGGCTTTCAAGAAGCCAGTAAGCTGTGATTTTAATTGTTCTAGTTCCATATGTTTTCCTTGTTAGTTTAATTCACTGCCATACAATATGTATGTTATTTACTATAAATTGAGATAAAAAAAACCAGTTTACGAAAAAGCGTAAACTGATTTTTTAATGTGCTGAAATGTACATTAAGGCAAATCCAATGACAAACCATAATGCCCCAAGCACTGCTGTTGTACGACGCATAACAGCTTCAAATCCACGCGACTTACGCTCTGCGAACAAATCTCCTGCGCCACCTGATAATGCTGATAATGCATCTTGTTGTTTACTTGGTTGCATCATAACTGTCATAATAAGCAAAAAGCCTACAACAATTAGAGCAATAGTAAGTAGTTTTTCCACAGTTATATCCTCTATTAAATCGTTAACATTTATTATAGCAAATTTTACGCTAAATCGCCAATTTTAGCAAAATGTTATTAGTTTCCCAATGCCAAACTAAACATTAGAATACCACCAGCAATAGCTACATTCAAACTTTCAGCCTGTCCTTGAATAGGAATGTATAAGTTGGCTGTTGTTTTTTCTGCCAATTCAGCTGACATGCCTTGTCCCTCATTACCAACAATTAAGCCAAATTGTGTGCTTGGTTCAACATCACGATATGATTTTGCTTTTTCATTTAATTGTGAACCATAAACTGGAAGATTATTAGCTGTCAAGGCAGCAACCCATTCACTTAAGTCCCCATTCAAGACTTCTAAATGGAATTGAGACCCTTGCATAGCACGTACAACTTTGGGAGCAAATGCGTCAGCTGTGCCAGCACCTAAAACAACACCTTTAAAACCTGCTGCGTCTGCTGTTCGCACTAATGTACCAACATTTCCAGGGTCTTGAATCTTATCTAACAACAACCATGCACCATCATGAACATAGCTAGGATCAAATGTCTTTTCGGGTAAGCTAATCTCTGCAAAAATACCTTGTGGGGTATTCGTACCAGCAATATGTTTGGCAACTTCTTCACTGATTTCAAAAGCCGGAACACCATGAGGCACATTTGGGAGATAGTCAGCCATTTGCTTTTCTGTAGCCATTATTGCATGGAATTTTGCACCAGCCTTAACTGCCTCTTCAACTAAATGCAAGCCATCGAGCAAATAAGTATGATTCTCTTGACGACCTTTCTTTGTTGCAAGTTTTGCCCATGCTTTCACACGTGCATTTTGATTTGAAATAATTCTTTCCATGTGTATTTCTTTCTGTTCTTTCTAAGAACTGACAAAAGTACGTCAAAAAATTGACGTACTTACTTCGACCGCTGTTGCTTCCCAGCATTGCGATTCTTTTTGTTTTGATTTTTTACAACGTTTGGCGCATCAGTGACTTTTGTTTTTCCTGCATTGGCATTTGGTACTTTAATATCTTCAGCCATTAAATCATCAGCAGTCTTTTGAATTTTAAATTCAGCTGTAACGCGTTTTTCTAAACCAGGACGTTGGTAGTGTTGAATTAATGTCTGGATTAAAGCGAATATACCGCCGATAACGAAGTATAGGCCAATAGCACCACTTGCAATCATAGCAAAAACAAAAATCATTACAGGACTAACAAACATCATTGCAGCTGATGTCTTACGTTGTTCCTCAGGCATATGTTGCATCATTAACCAAGCTTGAATCAGATAAATAATACCGGCAACGATAGCAAAAACTAATTGCGGTTTCCCAAGGTCAAATCCTAAGAAGGATGTCCCCTGTAAAGCTGGTGCATGCAAAATAGCAGAATATAATCCTGAGAAAATAGGCAATTGCATCGCCATTGTCAAAAATGAAATGCCACCAATAACACTGACATCATTTTCTCGATATAATGACATCATCGCCATACTAGCTTTTTGTTGTTCTTCTGTCGTCGCTGCCTTACGAGATAAAGTTTGTAATTTATCAATTTCCGGCTTCAACTTCTGCATTTTAATTTGGTTGACAGTTGTATTAACTTGTTGATTCAAGAAAAACGGTAACAAAATCAAGCGGAAAATTGCAGTTATAATGATAATTGCCCATCCAATACCGTTAACACCACCGATAAAATGAGCGATATTCGTCATTAATTCAGCCAATGGCTGACCAATCCAACGATACATTCTACTGTGTTGATTATAACCACCAGTAAGCAAAATAATATCAAAAATAACAAACGCAAACGTCAGAACGCGTTTTAATTGTTTCATAATCAGGGTTTCTCCTTGAAAATCATGTTAAAAAAATTGCGCACAATTACAAGATACTATTATAGCAAGAATCATCCACGAATAGCAAAGTCATTTGCCTCAAACAATGGAATATTTGTTGTGATAACTTTGTCAACACGACTATAAAAGCCAGGCCCCTTCTCAAGCACTGACAAAAAATCTGTTAAATCACTTTGTGAACCCTGAGCTTGCATTTTAACAGAACCGTCTGTTTGGTTACTTACCCAGCCAACAATATTGTGTTCCTGTGCAGCTCGTTGTGCAAACCACCGGAAACCAACACCTTGTACTAAACCAAAAACATCAACTTCAATTGCTTTCATTTTTTTCCTCAACATACAAAGGCAAATACACTGTGAAAATTGACCCTGACCCTTCTGCACTTTCTAATGCAATTGTACCACCGTAAGCCTCTACCAAACGTTGCGCAATACTTAGCCCCAGCCCAGTTCCACCTTTAGCTCGTGATCTCGCCTTATCAACGCGATAAAAGCGATCAAAGACACGTTTTGCGTCTTCTGGTGTCAATCCTTCACCAAAGTCTTGTACGCCAATTTCAACACGATTTGCTGTCTGTGACAAGGCAAAATGAATTTCATGACGATCTAGAGAATACTTTACAGCATTATCGGCTAGAATAATCAAAATTTGTTCCATATGATCTTGACGAATCTTAACCCTTGCCTTTGTTGATAAATCATCATCTAAGGTAAAAGAAAAGTCAGGATGTATCATTTTAAAGTTGTCATAAACACGATTCATTGTACCGCCAACATCAGTAATTTCTTTCACATTGTCAACTGGAATTTGCTCCGCACGTGTTAAATTGAGCATTTCGTTAATTAGTGTCTCCATTCGTTGTACTTCTGCCAGCGAGGATTTGATTGAATCTTCCAAAACCTCTGGATCATCTTTACCCCAGCGATTCAGAAGTTCCATGTGGCCTTTCACGATTGTTACCGGTGTACGGAGTTCATGGGACACATCTGAAACAAATTGCTGCTGCGCACTAATTAATGCTTGTAGACGATCAATTGTGCGATTTAAAATACGTGTTAAATCAGAAAACTCATCATTTGCACCAACTTCACTGGCACGTACTTCTGTCATCGGATCATCTTCAAAAGCTTCAATGGTGGTTTCAATTAATCGGACCGGCCTTAAAATTACTTTAGTTAAGATAAGTGCAAATATAAATATTGCCAAACCACCAAAAGCAATAATAACCCACAACCAAAAAATAACTTCATTCGGCAGCACACCATAGTGATGTTTGATCAACCCAGAAAGCAATAAAGCAAATACTATAAATATAACAAAAAAGCCGGACGCCATTCCAAGTGCTAACTGCCAGCGCAGTGAGAATCGGCGTACAGCTTTTTTAGTTGTTTCTTTTTCATTATTGTCCATAATTAATCAGATTTAGCTGCGCATCACGTAGCCAGTACCACGTACTGTTTGGATATATGATGCTTTACTTTCAGGATCATCAATCTTATTACGCAAATAACGAATATACACATCAACAACATTCGTTTCTACTTCAGAATCAAAGCCCCAAACTTCTTTCAATAATTGCTCACGAGATTGAACCACATTAATATTTTCTACTAATGTTAAAAGCAAGTCGTATTCACGCTTTGTCAAATTAATAATTTGATCATCGCGGCGTGCAATACGATTTTCCTTTTCAATACGGAGATCTTTGAAGTTAATAATTGAACGATGCTTATCGTTTGTTTCTGTCTCAATTGCAATACGGCGCAAAAGTGAACGAATACGAGCCAATAATTCCTCAATTGCAAATGGCTTTACCAAATAATCATCAGCACCATAATCTAATCCAGAAACACGATCAATCACTGAATCACGCGCTGTCATCATGATGATTGGTGTTTTTTTAACTTCACGCAATCGACGTGCAATTTCCAAACCATTTAGTTCAGGCAACATCAAATCGAGCAAAATAACATCATAATCATTTTCTAATGCTAAATCTAGCCCAGAACGACCATCATTCACCGTTTCAGCTTCATATCCTTCATGTTTAAGCTCAAGACCAACAAACTTTGCCAAGTTTTCTTCATCTTCAACAATCAATACTTTACTCATTTTTTGTCCTCAATGTTTTAAATCGGCAGAAGCCGAGTCTATTTGTATTACTTCCCTTTATTTTAGAGCATTTGTTTAACTCTTGCAAGTGTTTTCTCATTCTTTGAAAAAATCGTCTAATTTTGACAATCGCGGGTCAATTTCGGGTTCGTCTTCTATCATTTTCTCATTTTCATAAGCTTCTTGACTGATAACATGCCAATCTTTTCCGGAGGGTAAACTATCACCGGCCTCTTCCTCGGGCGTTAAAATTTGTAAAGGCAAAGTTGCTATAATATTATCCAAAATAGCATCGTCCACATTTAAAGAATCATTCTCAAGCACAAAAACAGCATCGGTTTCTTCAAAATCCTTGAGACGATTTTCATCCTCAATATATAATTCAGAAAATGCTAAATTAATTGGCACAATCACAGGGTCTAATGACCGTGAAGATGGCACTGTGATATTTCCTAGAACATTCACATCTAGAGTGATATCATCATTATCTAAATAGCTAATGCTCCCCGTAACCTCAAGGGGCGATAGCGCTAAGACAGTTTCTGAAAAACGTTTTTTAGCTTGTTCCTCCAAATTCAATGTTTCTTCGATAACTAACGGACTTTGACGGTATTTTAATAATTGATTTTTTGCATATTTCATACTATTTCTCCCAATATAATGGCATTCGTGTCACATCTTGTGTCGGCGCGCCTTCATTTGCCAGTAATTGCCACACTTTACCAGCTTTATAATCTAAGCGCAAATTACTTTTAGCCAAACTTGAATCAACTTTACTGAAAAGAGGCAATGTTACTTGTTTTTTAATTTCATTTAAGTATTGCTGCCCCGTTGAAGTAAATCCTAAAATACGCAAGTATGGGTCCTGCATAGCCGCTTGCATCTGGTCTACCTTAATATTAAGCAAAGTATATAATAATGTGCGCTGTATTCGAGTAAACGTATAACGTTTAGATTTGGTCGATTTAATAAAGCTTTGATAGCTTTGTGGACCAGAATCATCTAAAGCTGTTTTAGCAAAACGATGCTCCAACCCCTCGGCCATTTGATAAATTTGGCCAAGTTGCCCAACTGTATCTGTTGTTAACCGGTACTTCAGCATTGACCAGAATTTACTTTCGAAATCAATTGTATTGGCAGCAGTAGCTAATGCTACTTTAGTCGCTTCAGGCACCACATTTTTGATTTTTTCAGTTTTTCCCTTGTGTAAAGCTAAACGAATAGATGACGCTGAGGCAATCGATTGTTTGTCTGTAAAGTTGTCATCATGATAATTTGCTTCAGCGCGCTGAATAGGTATAATGCCAATGTTAGCCTGTTGGTTTAGAATAGCACTAGCATAACCAAGCGCTAGAATATCATTAGGCTCTTCCAGTTTAAAGCTAGTTTCAGCCTCTAATTGTTTGGCATACGCACTAGCAAAGGTTTGCGTATGATTCTTAAATTCTTGTCCTTCTTCAATTGTTGGTGCTTGTTTAGCTATGGATAGAAAATCTACCTCTGGATGCTCACTGCCAAATACAATATTATCGACACCAAGAGCAGATAATAATTGAATCGCTCCATCAGCAAAAATATGACTTGGTTGCACTGCAAAAAAAGTGGGTAACTCAATGACTAAATCCACACCATTTTCCAAAGCCATTTGTGTTCTTTGCCATTTGTCAAATAAGGCTGGTTCACCACGTTGCACAAAGTTACCAGACATAACAGCTACAACTACATCCGCACCAGTTAATTTCTTGGCTTGTTGAATATGATAAATATGACCATTATGAAATGGATTGTATTCCGTTATTATTCCGACTGCTTGCATTATTTCACCGCCCTAAAAAACCAACGTTCTGTGCTTTCAACAATATCATTTTGTCCAAAATTAGCAAAAACTTCAATATCATGAAAACCAGCATTTTTTAAGGTTTCTTGATAAGTTTTTAAATCATAGGTTTGCTCATGATGAATTTCGCGCATAATCTTAAAAGCGTCAATTGCCCCATCATACACAAAAAATTTTAAGTCATGATCAACACTATTCTCTTGCTCACCTGGATAACTAGTCCACATAAAAATGTTTTCATCGTCGTCATCATTATTGTAGTAATAATTATCGTACAATACATTCACTTGATAAGGTGTTATCACATCAAATAAAAACTGTCCACCCACTGCTAAATGATCATACACTTGTTGAATAGCTAATTTAAAATCAGATAAATTTGGTAAATAATTTAAAGCATCCGCAAAACTAACAATGATAGGATATTCCTTTTTCCAATCAGAAAAATCACGCATGTCAGCTTGCAATAAAGCTAAGTCAACGTTTGCATCATTAGCATGTTTTTGTGCCAATGACAGCATTTCTGGTGACAAGTCTAGCACATCAACAGTGTAGCCAAGCTGTGCTAATAAAACTGCTAATCGTCCAGCACCTCCACCTAAATCCATAATAGATGTAGCTTTACTACTTTTTGTTACGAAATCAACCCACTCTTGATATAATTCCGAATCAAACAGTTGGTCATATTTTTCCGCAAATGTGGAGTAATTGTTATTTATTTCATTATTCATAATTTTAATTTTAACATGGTGTCGGTCTGAACGGTTATATTATTATTCTTACAAACTAAAAAATCGAGACAGTGGCCTCGATTTTGCTTAGTTTTCTGTTAATAAATTATCAAGATTAACATAGGGGGCATCATTCCACAAACGTTCTAGATTGTAAAAATCGCGACCTTCTGTGGAGAATATGTGGACGATAACATCCCCTAAGTCCATAAGAACCCATTCCCCTGCTTGGAACCCTTCCATAAAACGAACTGATCCGCCCGCTTCTTGTATTTTATCTTTAACTTCTGTAGCAATAGCTTGCACCTGTCGTGTAGACGCAGCGTCTGCAATAACGAAGTAATCTGCCATTAAGCTCACTTCACGCATATCAAGTGCAACAATATTATTTGCTTTCTTGTTATCAACCGCTTGCACGGCCGTGTTTAAAGTTTCTTGTGTATCTAATGCTGTTATTGTCATATTTTATTTTTCTTTCTTGACCCAATAATTGTATGTTTCGAGTGATTTTGGATAAATAGGTGTTTCTTTCTGGATTAAGCGTGCTAAAGTATGAACAATTTGATATTTAACACCCTGTGCTAAACTTTGGTCAGTAATTGTGCGGGCTTCCTCTACCCCCTTGAAATCACGACCTAATTCTAAATAATCTGCCATAAATATAATTTGTGACAACTTATTCATACTAGCGCCCGCACCTGTTGTGTGCTGACGGACAGCAGTTAATATATCTTCATCAACAATTCCTAGCTCGTTACGAATCATCTCCGCTCCAACAATACCATGCCAGACATAATTTCCCCAGTTAATTAAATCTGGATCCATATGCTGGGCTTTAATAACCTTTATAAAATCATTATCTGATCGCTCTTTGGCATAATCGTGCACCAAAGCAGCAACTTCCGCCTTGTCAACATCAACATCATTAGCCTCGGCCAATTTCACTGCATAGTCTCGTACACGCAAAACATGCTGGTAACGATAATCAGATAATTTTTCGGAAATTTTTGCTTCTAAATCAGTAATTGTACCATTAAAATACTTAGTCATATAAACCTCTATACAAATCGTACTCTCGAATAAATAGTGCTTCTCGTTCTGGCACCAAATAATTAATACTCTGATTCATACGGATTCGCGTCCGCACTTCTGAGGCGCTGACGCTAATGTTTGGAACATCAAACCATAGCACTGGATAATCGGACGTTGTCTCTTGCCCAGAATGGACACCTGCAGCAAACGTAACAATTTGACTTAACTCATCAATGTGATCCCAAGTGGGTAACTTTCTAACTGTATTTGCACCCATGATAAAATAATATTCATTTTCTGGATGCGTATCCACAAGCTCTTTCATTGATTGGTAAGTATGAGATTCACCGCCATTACGGATTTCCAATAATTCAAGTTCAAAAAAAGGATTATCCAAAATTGCCATGTGAACCAATTGCATTCGATAAGACGGTTCAATTGCGCTAGCATGAGTAGCATCAACCGGCTGTGCATTAGGCATCCAGTAAACTTTTTCAAGTCCAAGCTGTTTCCCAACACATTCTGCTAGAATCAATTGCCCAACGTGCGGTGGATTAAAGGTACCACCAAAAATTCCAATACGATGTTTGGTCTCACTTGGTTCTAGTTCTAATTGATGTTTTAGTGCAGTTGTTGATGTTCCAATCATAGCCATCTCCTCAGATTTTTGCTAGATCTAACGAAATTTTCTTATATTTGTCTTCTTTTGCTGGTAAATACAGGACAACCGTACGACCAATTGTCTGTGCAACCGTAATATCTGAATGAGCTTCGATAAAATCAGCCACTTCTTTTGCTGTTTCGTCAGCACTTTGCTGCAAACTAATTTTGACTAGCTCTCTTTTAGCCAATGCCAGAACAATTTCATCAACCCAATTCTGAGTCAATCCATTTTTCCCAACTGAAAAAATTGGCGATAAAGTGTTTGCTTGTGAACGTAAATAACGTTTTTGTTTTCCTGTTAATTGCATTAAATCATTGCCTTTCGAATGAGGACGCTGACGCCCTTTGGTGCCCAACCAGCCACTTTTATACCAGCCGGTACGCTAATCCAACCTAAACCTGAAAACACAATGTCACTGTCTTCAGTAATGCTGAATTCGTGTTTAATTAGATTTTGTGGTTGACTTGGTGCTGGTACTAGCAGCCCACCTGCATGCTGTTCATAAAAATCATCCGCACCAATAAGCTTCGTGCGGTGTAAATTCAAGTTATTTTCAAAATAAGCCGTTATAGCACTACGCGCACCACTGATAAAATCAAAACGTGCCAGACCGCCAATAAAAATTGTTTGTTCTGGATTCAATTGATATGTCCGTGGCTTAATTTCATTTTTTGGTAGTGCAAACTTTAAGTCCTTATCGGTTAGCACATGAGCCATCTGATCGCGCTTAATAATTCCTGGTGTGTCAATTAGTTGCTGACCATCTTCCAGTGGAATTTCAATTCGATCAAGTGTGGTCCCTGGAAATCTTGATGTAGTAATCAAATTTTGAATACCTGTGCGAGACTTGATAATTTGATTGATTAATGTTGATTTACCAACATTAGTAACCCCAACGACGAAGACATCGCGTCCGTCACGCAAATCATCGATGGTACCCAATAAGTCATCTAAATTTTTGGGACGGGTCGCAGATGTCAAAAAGACGTCGACGGGTTGAATCCCCTGTGCTTTCAATTCAGCGCGTAGCCAGTTTTTCAAACGATTCTTATTTAATAGCTTAGGCAATAAATCAACCTTGTTAGCTACTACTAAAATAGGATTATCTTTTCCAACAAAGCGAGGTAATCCAGAAATTGCTGAACCAGTTACATCAAACACATCAATAACATAAACAATCAATGCCTTGGTATCTGAGATTTGATGGAGCAAATTAGCAAAATCATCATCAGTAAGCTCTACTGGCTGAATTTCGTTATAGTGACGTAAACGAAAACAACGTTGACAAAATAATTCTTCACTACTAATAGATTTTTTGAGGGCACTCATTGGCAAATAGCCAACCTTGTTTTTGTCTTCAACTTGCATCAAAGCTCCGCAACCAATGCAGCGCAATCCTTCATTTAATTGTTCTTGAACGTATTCGTCAGTAATTTCAGTTGTCACGTAATGTTTTCTCCCATTTTAGGTGTGGATGTGCTTGAAACACAATTTTTTTTACATATTTTTCAATTCTACGGTTTAACCATGTTTGCCACATATCTGATTCAATGAGGCGTTGTACAAGTACGCTACGTACTCCCGCACCGTGTGCTGCCCAAATATCAGTCAACATTTGGTCTCCCACCATAATGACTTCTTCACGCTTCAGATGATGCGTACGTAATACGTGCAAAATACCGCGCGGCATTGGCTTTAACGACCAAGAAACAAACTTGACATTCAATGGTTTAACTGCTTTTTCGACGCGTTTCGTAGTATTATTAGAAACCACGATTAATTCAATACCACCATCCCGTAAATCTTGTAACCACTGCTTTAATTCAGGCGTTCCGTCTGGGTTGTTCCACGCTAACAATGTATTATCTAAATCCGCGAGTACGGTTTTAATACCACGCGCTTTCAAATCTTCGACAGTTAAATCGTAAATTCGTTCAACCATATATGTTGGTGTAAAGTGTTCTAAGCGCATTATATCCCATCGTCCGTTTATTTTATTCTTTTCTATTATAACAAAAAAACACGTAAGCCGTGTTACGTGTTTGACTAATACCAATTATTAACTTGCCAATGAGCAATAGCATTAGCAACAGTTCCGTAGCGAGCAGAGATATACTTCTGCATTGCTTCTAACTGGACTGCATAATTACCATGATAATCTTTCCCTGGAACATATTGCGCGTAGTAATTTTCAGACAACTGACCGATACCATAGTATGCACCGTTTTGAGCATTGACGTTTCCGCCGCTTTCATGTTGGATTAACCACTGTATGTCCGATGATACAACCGGTGTTTCTGTTACGGCTGTTGTATTCTGTGTTGACTGATTACTTTCTGCAACGACCTGTGTTGGTTGCGTCTCATTCACTGTAGCAGCTGTTTTTGATCCTTCGGCTGTCGCTGTTTCAGAAGATACACTAGTTACTTGCGCTGTATCTGTAGCCTTTTCTTGTGCTTCACTTGGTTGTGAATTCGCTTTAACTTCATTGTTTTCACTAGAAGTTGCTACTTTTTTAGGTATTGCTTCAACTTTAGTAAGCTTAACATCCGTAAATGATGAAATGGCAGAACTAACTGCTTTGACATTCACGGTTTGATTCATAGTAGCGGCTTCAGCAGGCTGGTTTTCTGTTTCAAGTTGCGTTCCCAAAGCAACTAAAGATAAACCAGTCAATAGGGCACTCATTATTATTATTCTCTTCATCATGTAATCCATTGTGCCGTCAAAATATTACATTAATATTACAAATAATGATAAAAACGTGGTCTAAAAATACTTAATATACAAAACTTTGATAAGCGTTTAACTAAATGTGTAATATTTAGTAATTTGGCAACCAATTAGTTATCACAATCAACGCAACCATTATTAAATACATTGACCAAGCCCATACAATGTGACCAAAAAATTCAGAGAAGTGTTCTGAAAACGGTTGTTTTAAAGCGGATGGAATGGTTTTCGTAGCTGGTAAAACAATAATATGGAAAATGATCCAAATCACAACACCGTACACACTACCTTGTCCAAATGTAACAATTGGGAAATATTGATCAAGCAAAACTAACAATACACCGAAGACAATCGAGAAAGAAAAGTGCATGATGAGCGCTACATAGTGCACTTTTTGATCAGTAGCATAATAAAAATAGGCGTGTGTCCATTTTCGTGGTATACCCATTTGTTGCAGCAACCGCTGTGGCGGATTAGTTTCATCACGTTCTTGTGTTCTTGGTGGCAAAATCGCTTCCCAGCCGATTTTAACCATTCCAGAAATAACCCCTGCAATCGTTCCAATTACAATGATAGCCAACAAAAAATTCAACATAAATTTCTCCCTTACCAACTAAAATAATACACTTTTTATACTACACGTTATTTTTATATTACAAAAGAGCAACTCTCATAAAGAGGTCGCTCTATTGTTCAAAATATTAAGCGTTAACCACTGTGAAACGCTTTTTTTCAGCACTTGGTTTAATAATTTCTGACACAATTGCTTTGGCCATCGTACCACTGTTTGTAACGGATTCGTTATCTTCACCAAAAAGCAGATAGTCTGTTCCTAACTTATATTGGGTTGCTTTGCCTGCTTGGAAAGTAATACCAGGTGATACACCAGTCCAATTGACATTATCAATATTTCGTAAAAACTCTAGTTCTTTTTTCTGATTATCTGGTATTGATACCCAAGAGGCAGCATCCGGCAATTTTTTTAAATCCTCTAACAATAGGTGGTTATCATCCCCAGTTATCAAGCTACCTGCACCTAAAATAAAGATTAAACGTGGAACAGTTGTTTCTCGGAGCAGCTTAATAAGATAGGCTGCCAAATCAATATGTTGATACGCCAGCGCGGGAACTGTAGCAAATGCATTAATAATTACATCAAACTGTAACAATTCTTCTTTAGTCAATGCAAACGCATCTTTTTCCAAGACTTTTGCGTCCTGACCAAGTGTTTTATGCGCTTTGGCGGTAGATCTGACAATTGCGGTAACATCAAATTCTTGATCGACAGCTTCTTGATACACTGCAGAACCGGCCATACCTGTTGCGCCAATAACGCCAATTTTAATCGCCATGTTTACCTTCTTTCTGGGTACTAATTATTTAAAGATCTTAAAGCGGGCATCATCCGTCATGTATTCTTTAGTACCCGCTGTTGCTTCAATTGATCCAAATGGCATCTGACTACGTAAGTTCCATGATTTAGGTATATCAAATGCTGTATGTACGTCGTCATCTATTAAAGGATTATAGTGTTGCAGGCTAGCACCAATTTCATTTGCTGCTAGGGCTTGCCAAACATTAATCTGAGCCATACCATTTGCTTGATCAGCCCAAATTGGAAAGTTTTCCGCATATAAAGAAAGCTGTTCTTGATATTGCTGAACAATATCATCATCCGTGAAGAACAGGATTGTCCCAACGCCAGCCTTGAAACTATCAACTTTTTGACGAGTTGCTTTGTAACTTTCTTCATCAGGAACTTCTGACTTTAATCTTTCAGCAACTATTTCCCATAATTTGTCGGATGATTCCCCAAATAAAATAGCAGCTCTGACCGTTTGGTTGTTAAAAGAACTTGGTGATTCTTTAATTGCTGACTGAATTAATTCGGCAATGTCCTCATTGTTATCAGATACATTCTTGCCTAATGAATAAATCGATCGCCTTTTCTTAATTGTTTCAATGTAATCTTGATTAACCATGTGTGACACCTCTTTCATTTTGTAGTATACTTTTAATTATAGACTGTAACAATATTTGTTACAGGTAAATCATACTACGGATAATGAAAATTTGTCAAGAAAAAAATATCGAAAAGATACTAGAAAGTGAACATACCCATGAAATACTCTACTAAGTTAAGCGATGCTATACATATTCTAACTTATATCGTCATTAATCAAGGTACCGACCTGTCAAGCACGCAAATTGCTAAGAGTGTCAACTCTAACCCTGTGGTTATTCGACGAATTATGTCACAGCTCAAAAATGACGGTTGTTTATTATCAAGTAATGGACGCGCAGATCCAAAATTAGCTCGTCCAGCTGACACAATTAGTTTATTAGATATTTATCGCGCTGTGGAAGAAGACACCTCATTTCTCAAGATTGACACCAAAACAAATCAAAATTGTAATATCGGTCGTCACATTCAGACAACTTTGGATAAATACTATAATCAAGTACAAGAAGCTGCCGAAAAAGAAATGAATAAAATTAAATTAGCTGATATCATTAAGGAAATTCAAACAGACAATTAAATAAAAAAGCCAAAGGTCAAAATGACCCCTAGCTTCTCACTATATATACAGAAAGCTTATGCTGACACAGCATTTCCATTATTATCAAATTGGTAAACTTTTCCTTGAGCACTTATTAAAGCACTATCTTTTGTTTGAACACCAGTGACTTCATCAAAATGTTGTAAACTGTCGTCAACTGCTTTAAAACCTTTGATAAGTTGATAATTAGCATCTGTTAAATACCAATTACCTTGGTACTCGAAATAATCACTTTTTACAGCGATACCTTGTGTTGCATCGAAATAATAACTCAAGTTGGTATCTGGATCCATAACGATAGCATCTTTCACTTGTTCACCGTTTTGATCGAAGTACCTGAGTGCACCATCTTGCAATACAAATCCCGTTTTTGCACGACCGTTATCATCTAACAACATATACTTACCATTTGCTAATTGATAATACTGATTTGTGATCAAATTTCCTGTGTTATCGAAAGCATAGGTAATACCGTTAATCTTCTGAACACCAGTTACCAGGCGACCATCAGTAGCACTCGTATAGAAAGTATCACCATCTGCATCAATAAATTCACCTTTACTTTGATGACCATCATTATAGAAATATTGTTTTTTACCGTTAATTGTTTGGAAACCAGTGACAGCATGTCCACTACCGTCAAAATAGAACCATTGATTCTTACTGTTTTGCACATAACGTAGGATAGCTAAGTTACCACTACCTGGTTCAAAGTAATACTTATAACCATCAGTGCCAACCACAAACTTATCCTTAACCTGCACACCATTTTGATCAAAATACTGTTGATGTCCATCAATCATTGTAAATCCTGATTTAAGCATTACACCAGCATCATCAAAGTAATACGCATTTCCATTTTGATCAGTTATATATTGGTCAAAGACTTGATGACCCTTCTTATCGAAATAAACAGTTGTACCATCCTCGTTTTGTAAGAAGCTATTAACTAGTTCGATACCATTAGGTAAGAAGAAGTAAGTATGATTATTAATATTTTGCAAACCTGTTACTAGATGACCTGTTTTATCAAAATAGTAATAGTTATCATCATCATCTTGAATAAATGCATTTTGGGCACGATAACCACTTAATGTATAATAGATAATCCCTTTATCATCGTGTGTAAATCCAGTTTCTGATAAATCATTAGTTAACTGTTTTGGTAAGTAGTCACCATCCTCAGTGTTTGAAACGACCTTAAAGTACTTATTAGAACCCATATCTTTCAATACGTATCCAGCACCTTTACCCTGAATGTTAGAACCATTGAAGTACTTAGCCGCCCACTCAGTAATCTTTACACTGCCATCAATTGGAACACCAGTTGAGATTTGATTCACTTCAAATAGGGATGGATACAGCGCCTGTAACTCTTCTAAGAAGGCACCACCATACATCTCTTGATATTGTCCACCACCACGACTTTGTACAACATATAAGGCATTGTCAATATCAGAATCTGTATCGTCATCTCCAAATGAATTTGTTCTTGTGACTGTAGCCAATTCTTGCTCTGGCAAATTATAAATTTGATCTGGCACCCAATCGGCAATTGCTTGAATACCACTAGCATGTAAGGCTTTAATAGCATCGCGTAATTGATCAGCAGTTCCATATTTTGTCGGTGTGCCATAACCTAGGTCATAACGATCTGTGAATGCATAACCATTTTGAATAATTGAGTCTAAGAAACTTGTATCTGTACTTGAACGATATTGTGGTGCCAATTGGAAGCTTGTAACGCCCCATTGCTTAAATTGGTCCGCATTCTGAGCGATGACTACGTTTGTATATTCGCTGCTGTCTGTCGCAAATGCCTGGAAGTTTGAGAAACCTTCGTAGATGACCTGAGAATCAAGAGCAGCGTTTGAATGGAACACTTTATCACTCGTATTCGTTGTTGTATCAGAAGCTGTTCGTGCATCTTGATCTTGTTGCGCCCCAACCGGCACCCAAACAGCCAAATAACCAGAAACTTGGGGATTTTGTACACCATAAATTGAGTCACTAGTAAAAATCAAATCACCATTATCATCTGTGTATTCTACCGGCGCATTGTCATCAGTATCATAATAAGATAATCCATCGGCAGTTGTTGCCAGTAAAGGACGATACGCTTGATTTTTATGAGCTGCACCCATATGCAAGGTAACTGTATCGCCTTCATCTAACTGTAACGATGCATTGTTGCTTACAATGACACCAATACCCTCGGTTCTTGTTTCTGATGTGCCAGCATCAGTGACCGTCATCGCATCTTTACCATAACGAACGCTAGTTAGGACATCGTTATTATCAACTGACATTGATTGTCCACCAGCAACATATTGTATTCTAGCTTGTAGTAAAGTGTTAATTGCATCATAATATGGCGACTTAGTGGCCATGTATTGTCCATCATCTGTATATAAATCGCCATAATATACACGTGGCACTGTATCTTTATTAGTTAATAACATCGCATAAGCACTGGCCATATTATATTGTGTGTACTTTTTGTCTGCTAATTTTTCATCTTCATTATAAATTTTGAACGCTGCTTCCAATTGTTCTGCTGTTGGCGCTAAACTATTTTCAACATCAGGATACAAATCTGAAACAATTTGTGCAATAACTGTTTGCACTTCACTATCGTGGGCACGTACAAAACTATAGTTAGGAATTGCTTCGTTTTCTGTACTATCATTAGACCGATCAACCATATAATAATCTACAAAACGTTGCATTGTACCACGTATGTCAGATGATTTTGTCAATGACCAAATCAACTGCGTGTGCATATAATCATCCATTGTTAATTGATCACTGCCTTGATCCGTTACATACAAAGGATCGTTATGGCTCCAATCTTCCAAAATTGAAAGATGTTGGTTGGCAGTAGCATCGTTTTGATCAACACCGTAAGCTAGTTTGAAATAATCGGCAGCAATTTGTAACAAATCAGCATCGACATTATCCACCGCATCAACACGAATTCCGTCGAAATTAGCATCGGCATCATTCGCTGTAATCGTACCAAAATTCATTAAATAATATAACCAGTTTAATTGTTCTGCTTGTACTACGGGATTTGAGTTGTCAACATCATTTGCTAGTAATAATTCGAATCCGCCTTTTGAGTTATCTAAATCATAGGCTTGTTCACCGGTTTGGTTTGTAGGTGTGCGGTTGAGTAATCTAAAGTTCGAGTTAGCATCGGGTGTCAGCGGACTGTTAACATAAGTTAATGCGCCATTTTGTAAATGATCATTACTCATATCTTCACTAGTCTCATTCCACTGTGGTTGCGTAACAATGAAAGCCGCCATTGCATCCTTTAGCCATTCTGTACTTTGTTGCGCACTAATCTTCATTTCAATTGATTTTTGAACATAGTTACTGGCTTCATTTAATAAGCTTTGGCTATCCTCAGTTTCAAAACTGTCCGCATTACTAATGAATCCTAAATCGGCCATGTAGTTTAAATAATTGACCTGTGTTTTCTTATCTGGCCACCACACTGATAATATTGGCCTAAAATCAGTATCTGTAGAAGGTTCCCAGTCTGTTCCGTTACGTAAAATATCTGTTGGACGATACCATGAACTAGCTGTTAAATAGCCATCAATATTCTCAAAGTCCTCGGCATCCGTACCGTGGGCTGCATTATGTTCGCTATAATCCGTGTTTTGTGTCGTCAAACCTTCTTTTATTTCAGAAGTTGTGTTAGAAACTTCTTGTCCCGTGTTCTGATCAAATGTCATTATTTGACCATCAATCACACCAGAGAAACCTTTTTTTAGTTGACCAAGATTATCAAAATAATAATTTTTACCCCCAATATTCTTAATACCAGTAGCAGCGTGTCCTTTATCATCAAAGTAGTACGTTGTACCATTTTCAGATTGGTAATATTGATTAAAAATCTGTTGTCCTTCATCGTTAAAAGCAACTATCTTCCCATCAATACTTTGCAGCCCAATTAACTCATCACCTGAATCCTTATCAAAATAATATGTTTGATTATCAATTGTGACGTACTGTCCTTTGACTTGTTTACCATCCTCATCAAAATATTGAATATTGTTGTCTATTGTTGATAAACCTTTAGCATTTCTGCCATCATCAAAGTAGTAATACCAACTACCGTCTTTTTCAACGTACTTGCCGCTAACTTGCTGTACTTCTTCTGTAGTCTTTTCAGCAGAACCACTGTTAGTTGAAACGGCTACTGATTCGGAATTTTCGTTAGTATCATTGGTTGGAGCGACTTCATTTTGTTTGTTATCGACTTTGTCATTATCAAGCGTATGATCATCTGCCTGTTTTTCTGTCACATTGGTATCAGCAGATTGTGTTTTGTCGTTTGCAGCTGTTGTTGTTACATCGTCACTAGTAGCTGCAAGCTGTACTTTGTCATTTTCTTCTGTAACTGTAGTAGTATCCGTTGCATTATTTGAAGTAGATTGAACGTTATTAGCGCTCACCTCAGGCACACTGCTGTCTCCCAAAACACTTGGTGTTGCTAAAGCAAATGACGCGGTCAGTGCAAAAGTACAAACCCCACCAACTACCCAAATTTTCCCAACTTTATAAAGTTTTTTCCGCATTACTTTTTCTGTAAATGGCATAAGTTTTCTCCCTATAATATTCTCTTCTATTACATTGAAAAATTATAACTTAATTCATTTGTAAAAACAGTAAGATTTTCGATACATAATCGACATATTTTAAAAAAACATTGTAAAAACGGGCAATCAGAGAATTATATTAATATTACAAACATTAATTTTTTTATAAAAAAACATTGTTAACTTATCCGTTGATAAGTTAACAATGTTAATTATTATTAATTAGTCATTGATTTTATTGGATATAAAATAATAATAAAATAAAATAAACCCTCATAATGTAAATGATATATAAAAAATACATTTAATAAAACTGGTGTATTTAGTAATAAATATACTAAGTATAATGAAATTAGTATTTTATAATTGCATCACGTTTTTAATAATAAGTATAAAGCCATTATAATCACAAGTAATTATTATTTATAGCATCAAATTTTAATCTTTTTGTATAATTTAGAAATTATAATCAACATTCCTAATATAAGGGCTTCCAATACTGATGCAGAATCTCGGTGTCCGTTTGTCTTGGGGAGCTGTAGCCCTTTATCTTTGAATTGTTCCATTTTATGTTTTTCAAGATCTTTTTGAGAACCTAATTCATCGGCAGTTTGATTTAAGCAGGAAACATCACTAGAGTTATCTTTTGCCTCTAAATTGTTTGGCTGCGAAGTTTTTATTTCACTCTGATTTTGCTCACTTTTGCGGGAGCCTATTTTCTCTTCAATGTTACCGGATAAATTATTTTCCTTTAGCTGGCCAACTGGAAAAGTGCTGTCATCAGAATTGTGATCAGCTTGATAATAACCCGCCAATTTTTGACTGGGTACTTTATCTACATCATTAGTTGAAACTTGGTCTTCTTGAATTTGATTGTTGTTTTCAGTAGAAGAGTGCTCTTCTTTAACTATCATTTTCTCCATAGAATCGTCGCTTATTTTGAAGGTGCTTAGGGTACTACTTTTAAAGTTCTCCGTACGGTCTCGCCCGTTTTTATTATCAATGTTGTCTATAACATCTTTGCTCTCAATACTATTTGAGACCTCTTGGCTATCTACTAAAATGTGCTTGCCGTCGATGCCATTTACGCCATCTTTGCCATCAGCACCGTTCTTGCCATCAATGCCATTCACGCCATCTTTGCCGTCGACACCGTTTTGACCATCGATGCCATTCACGCCATCTTTGCCGTCGACACCGTTCTTGCCATCAACACCATTCACGCCATCTTTGCCATCAGCACCGTTCTTGCCATCGATGCCATTCACGCCATCTTTGCCGTCGACACCGTTCTTGCCATCAACACCATTTGCGCCATCTTTGCCATCGACACCGTTCTGACCGTCGATGCCATTTACACCATCTTTGCCGTCTAAACCGTTCTGACCGTCGATGCCATTCACGCCATCTTTGCCGTCGACACCATTTTTGCCATCTATACCATTCACGCCATCTTTGCCGTCAACACCATTCTGACCATCAACACCATTTACGCCATCTTTGCCGTCGACACCGTTCTGACCATCTACACCATTTACGCCATCTTTGCCATCGACACCGTTCTGACCATCTACACCATTTGCGCCATCTTTGCCATCGACACCGTTCTGACCGTCAACACCATTTACGCCATCTTTGCCATCGACACCGTTCTGACCATCTACACCATTTGCGCCATCTTTGCCATCGACACCGTTCTGACCGTCGATGCCATTCACGCCATCTTTGCCGTCAACACCGTTTTGACCATCGATGCCATTTACGCCATCTTTGCCGTCGACACCGTTTTTGCCATCAACACCATTCACGCCATCTTTGCCATCGACACCGTTCTTGCCATCAACACCATTTACGCCATCTTTGCCATCGACACCGTTCTGACCATCTACACCATTTGCGCCATCTTTGCCATCGACACCGTTCTGACCGTCAACACCATTTACGCCATCTTTGCCATCGACACCGTTCTGACCATCTACACCATTTGCGCCATCTTTGCCATCGACACCGTTCTGACCGTCGATGCCATTCACGCCATCTTTGCCGTCAACACCGTTTTGACCATCGATGCCATTTACGCCATCTTTGCCGTCGACACCGTTTTTGCCATCAACACCATTCACGCCATCTTTGCCATCGACACCGTTCTTGCCATCAACACCATTTACGCCATCTTTGCCGTCGACACCGTTTTGACCATCGATGCCATTCACGCCATCTTTGCCATCGACGCCGTTCTGACCATCTACACCATTCACACCATCTTTGCCATCAGCACCGTTCTTGCCATCGACACCGTTCTGACCATCTACACCATTCACACCATCTTTGCCATCAGCACCGTTCTTGCCATCGACACCGTTCTGACCATCAACACCATCTTTGCCATCGACACCGTTCTTGCCATCAACACCATTCACGCCATCTTTGCCGTCGATGCCATTCACACCATCTTTACCATCAGCACCGTTCTTGCCGTCGATGCCATTTACGCCATCTTTGCCATCGACACCGTTCTGACCATCAACACCATTCACACCATCTTTGCCATCGACGCCGTTCTTACCATCAACACCATTCACACCATCTTTGCCATCGATGCCATTCACGCCATCTTTGCCATCGACACCGTTCTTACCATCAACACCATTTACGCCATCTTTGCCATCAGCACCATTCTTGCCATCAATAGAATAAGTATAAATCACCCAAACATTCTGTTTTGGATTAGAAATACTTTTTTGCTCAACAAATACACCGCCATTACCATCGGCAGTATAAGTATAGTGTAATAATCCGTCATTAGAATCGGTAATGCCTGCTACTTCTTGATTAAGTGTTTCTGGAATCTCATATGTGGTTACATCTCCGTCTGAATTGTTACTAATGAAATTACCGACCTCATCGTAATAAGATTGACCACTAGTTCCTTTAATAATCTGTGTTGGCTGTAATTCTTTACCATTTATCCGCTTAAGAACATAGTGAACTGCGACTTCGGATTGATTTTTTTCGCTTGATGCCATCGAAGTTGGGCTTGCCGCTGCGCCATACCCCTTTTGCCCATTTTCAGGTGTTGTTGTATCATTTGGTACTTCATTTTCCTGATGAACTTCGTCGTCTGAATTAGTAATTTCTCCTACTGATGGTTGAACATTATTGTTTTTTTCGTACGTTATAGTGTTTAAATGATAAGCAACGGTAACTGGATCCATCTTTTCCGGCTTTTTCAAAAATGCTAGTTCATCAGAATTCATATTATGATTCTCATGCCACCAACGCGCATTTTTATTCATCGGGACCGCACCAATATACAATGTTGGTTTATCTGTTGTGAAATCTGTAAAAGATACACCCTCTTCGATAGCATAGTGTTGCGGGTTGGTATCCTCATCCCAATTTGGAGATTGAAAATCAGCACTTGTGTTTACATAAGCAAGCCCATCAGGGGCATTGTCTACAATGCCCTCAGAGCTGATATAATCTAAGCCAATTGTTGATTGCTCATTAATAATAGCTGTTTTGGCATCATTCGTTTGAACATACTCTTTGCGATTACCATTCCAGTTATCCCACTCTGGGCCTGCGAAATTTGTCGAGCTTAAGGATCCAGACAAAAAATATACTTTAGGCTCCTCATTTGAACTAGGAACTTTAGAAATCGGTACAACTTCATGACTATCACTATAAGTAAACCAGAAAGTTGTTTGCCAATTTAGATTCGTTGCCCATACGTTATCAACAGCATTGCTACTGATAGCTATATGCGGAATGCCAGACTCCTTATAATTGTTGCTGTCATTCCAATTACCATTTTGTAATTGAAAATCATGGAAAATTTCGTGAAAGTCGACACTTCTCTTATTACCATTAGCATCCTCGATACTTCCAGAACTGGACCACGTTTTTTCGATTGTTGCATTCAATACCTGTGGTCCTGTATACTCCCATACTTTTGTACTATCACTGAGGTTTGAATGTGAACCAATGCCCGTGTAAACTTTACTGGGTTCTATATTCGATGTTGGGCTGCTCTCATCTGCAGGTTTTGAAGTATCGAAATTCAAAGCCTGTTTAGCAGCTGATGTTGCAATCTGTGTTTTGCCATCCCTATTTTGCTGTTTTCCCTTATGTAAAGCTGATTCGTATTCTTCAATATATTGATCAAATTGTTGATTATTTTGCTGTTGCGTCTTTTCAGCATTCTGTAGTTCAGAAATTTGTTGTGCATAGTCACTTGCAATATCGTTTTTGACCTTAGCAATATCCTCCGTGTTCTCAGAATCGCTCACTATATTACTTCGGGTAGGTTCCTGTGTAACAGTAACCCCCACACTTTCAGCCGATTCAACAGCACTGATGATTTCCGTATCATCTACAGCCAGAGATGTCTGATTGTCTGATACAAGAGCGACATCTTTATCATTTTGAACCAAACTGCTCTGCTCTGTAGTATTTCCATCATCAGCACTGACAACTGTTATAGATGCATTAAACAATGTCACAGCAACAGTTGCCGTTATCCATAATTTTCCTGACTTATATAATTTATGCCGATCTTTTCTATTTCCCATATGCTCCCCCGAGTAATTATTGTAAGTGTTCATTATATCATTTTGATAAACGTTAAACAATAATTGTATAACTTTAGCAAACATTTAAATAAAAAAAATATCCTTGATTTCTTTATCAAGTCCTTTAGCAATTTTTTTAGCCGTTGGTGGTGATGGATGCTTCTTATTATTTAAATATTCTGTCATTAATGAATAATTGACCCCTATTCTTCTGGAAAAAATCGCAATGCTTTCCCCGCGTATTGCGATTTCCTTTCTAACTGAAGTAGCATCTCGAAATTGTAGTGTTAGTGACATTTATCTTCCCCATTTTTTATCATAGTGTCATTATATAGGCGTTGTATCACATTGTCAAACGTTTTATATACTGCTTTGCAACTTATTGTGTTTATGTTTGTTTTTCATTTGTATATAATAAAAGTAAACAATTAACAGGAGGGTTTGCAAATATGGTAACAAAAGAACAGTTCGGCCAAAAAATTAAACATATTAGAGAAAAAAAGCATTATACTGTTCGTCAAGCTGCCCTACAAGGTAATTTTTCATCCGCTTATTTATCTCAGATCGAAAATGGCAATAAAAATATTCCCAAAGTTGAAACACTTTATCGAATTGCTAAAGGATTAAGAATATCAAAAGATGAAATATTACATATTGCCGGAATTACTTCACATACTTCACCTAAACACCCGAACAGTGTAGATCTTGGCAAACAATTTGCCGATGATGATTTACTCTTGTCTTTTGAAGGAAAACCTTTATCCCCAGAATATCGCGAAGCAATTTTGTCCATACTCCGCACCTTGCCAGATGCCGATGAGAAAACAAAAAAGGATTAATTTTTAGTGTACATAGATGACAGAATTTCAAACTATCTTGAACAAATCGTGCAAAAAAATGGTTTGACATTAATACATATTGATGGCACAGAACTTGACCCAGATGTGGCCAATGGTCGCAAAAGAGCTATCATCATCAACAACAATTATAAAACAACTTTCAGCCGCTATTTTAGAATTGCGCATGAAATATCTCATTTAATTTATACAAGAAGCAATGATACTTATGCGTTTTCGCCACTTTCAAAATTATCAGATGAAACGGAAGCTAATTTACATGCTATTCAAATTTTAGTAGATTTTTATTTCTCAGAAATCCCCTTAAAACAAGAACGTTGGGAACGGCGATTTCACTTTATTGAAGCCTTTGGTCTTGGTCAAATAACACATCTTGTTGAAAAAATATTAGCATAAAAAAAGTGCCACCAATTAATTGATGACACTTTTTTGTGTTATTAGCTAAATTCAGTTAGCTTTTAATCAGCTCTCCAGAATTTGCGTCATAATATTTTTGGCTACCGTCAGCTTGTGTTACTGCGGCCCCCTTAACTTGATGACCCTTGGCATCAAAGTATAGTTGTTGTCCATTTATATTTTGTTCCCCAGTTACAGCAACTCCATTAGCACCAAAATATGCCCATGATCCGTCTGATATTCGTTCAAAGCGGTTCGTCACCATTTCACCAGAATCTGCATCGTAGTAATACATCTTGCCATCAGTAGCCGTGTATTCACGACCCTTAACTTGGTTACCATTGCTTTCAAAGAACAAATGTTGACCATTAATGACCTGTGCACCGGTTACGACGTTACCTTTTTTATTAAAGTACGCCCATGATCCATCTGATAACTTTTCAAAACGATTAGTGATCATTTCACCAGAATTAGCATCATAATAATGCACTTTTCCTTTTTTATCAGTCGCTTCCTTACCTTTAATCTGTTGTCCGTCAGCATCAAAGAACAATTTTTGCCCACTAATTGTCTGTGCACCAGTTACAGCAATACCGTCAGCGCCAAAGTATGACCATGTACCATCTGTGTTTTCACCAAAGCGATTTGTCACCATATCACCAGAATCAGTATCAAAGTAGCGTAACTTTCCGTCTGCGTCTTTCACGGAAGTCCCTTTGACCTGGATACCGTTTTTATCAAAGTATTGGATATGCTTCTGCCCATCAACAGTTACTGTTGTTAAGCCAGCATTAGCCATAACACCATTTTTATCAAAGTAACGCCAAGTCTTATTAGCTAACATATAGTACCCATCAATTGCTTGTTTGCCGTATTGATTGAAATAATACACATTTCCTTTACTATCTTCTAAGATAGCATCTTGTAATTCAATACCATTGGGCAAGAAATAATAAGTATTGTCATTAACCGTTTGGAAACCATAAGTCATGTAACCATTCTTGTCAAAGTAATACCAATTAGATTTATCATCTTGAATGAATGTATCTTTTGCCTGATATCCACTTGTAGAATAATATGTCATCCCACCATCAGTTGAAACAAATCCTGTATTTGATTCTTCATTCGTCAACTGCTTTGGCAAAAACACACTGCTATTGCTTGATGTGCTTACCTTGAAGTACTCATTTGTAGCCCAGTCCTTAAGGACATAGTAAGCGCCACGACCTTGAATGTTAGTACCGTTAAAGTACTTAGCGGACCATTCTTTTATCTTTTCACTAGGATCCATTGGTACGCCTGTTGAAATTTGGTTTTTTTCGAATAGAGCAGGGTACAATTTCTTGATTTCATCAAGGAACTCTCCACCATATAGTGCCTGATATTCTCCACCACCAACAGTTTGCGAAGCATACAATGTTTTATTAATTACAGAATCTTGATTATAGATTCCCGAGTTGTTAACACGTTGTACCGCAACCACTTCTTTACCTGTCAAATTATAAATCTGGTCTGGTACCCAATCTGCCATTGCCTTGATACCTGTCGCATGCAGAGCTTTAATAGCTGTACGGAGTTGATCTACAGTACCATACTTCGTTGGTGTATTAAATCCAAGGTCATAACGATCAGTAAATGCATAACCATTTTGAATAATTGAATCTAAGAAACTATTATCCGTACTTGAACGATATTGTGGTGGAAACTCGAAGTTTGTAATTCCCCAACTCTTATATAAATCAGTATTGTTTGCAATTTGCACATTAGCATATTCAGCTTCTGTGGTTGGTGTAGATTGGAAGTTAGAGAAACTTTCATAAATAACTTGAGAATCAAGCGCAGCATTTGAATGCAATGTTTGCCCATCAGTAGTTGTTGCTGTACTACTTTCAGTTCGCGCATCTTGAGTATCTGAAGCACCAACGGGTACCCAGACCGCCAAATATCCAGAAACTTGTGGATTTGCTGTACCCACAATATCTGAACTATTGAAAATAAGTTGCCCATTGCTATTTGTATATCTTATTAAGCTTTGTGAGACATCACTATCAGATACATAAGTAGCTATGCCATCTTTAGTTGTTAACAAAGCAGGACGATATGCTTGGTTCTTATGTGCTATACCCATATCAACAACTACTTGATCTGTATTGCTTAACTTCAAATCTGGGTTATTACTTTCAATTACTGCAATACCTTGCGTACGCGTTTCATTTGTCCCTGCATCGGTAGCAGTCATCGCACCATTACCATAACGGACTGATGTCAAAATGCCTCGATAACTATCAGCAGCCATACTACTATCACCCTGCATATATTTCATAGACATTGTTTGCCCGCCAGAAACATACTTGATACGAGACTTCAGCAAAGTATCAATTGCATCGTAATAAAGTGACTTTGTTGCCATGTATTGACCGTCATCTGTATACATATCACCATAGTACACACGTGGCACTGTGTCTTTATTCGTTAATATTGTGGCGTAAGTACTTGGAATATTATATTGTGTAAATTCTTTATTCGTTTTCAATTGATCAGCATTATAAATTTTAAATGCTTCTGTTAATTGGTCCATCGTTGGTGATAAGCCATCAGAATCCGGATCAATTCGTTGTTTAATAATTTCAGCAATAACTGTTTGTACTTCACTATCATGTGCACGAACAAAAGAATAATTTGGTTGTGCAGTGTTATCTGTCGAATCATTTGTACGATCAACTAAACTATTTGTCAAAAATGGTTCTAATCCACTTCTTTTATTACCATATTGATCAACTGGTGGCATAGTGAGTGAATATTTTAATGACAAACGCAATTTATTATCCATCGATAATTGATTGTCGCCATTGTCTTTCACATATTCAGCATCATTGTCACTCCAGTCTTCAAGAATGGAAACATGTTGATTCGAAATTGCATCACTCTTATCGACGCCATATGCTGCCTTGAAATAGTCAGCTGCAATTTGCAATAAATCGGCATCAACGTTATCAACAGCATCTACTCGAATACTATCAAAGTTAGCATCTGCATCGTTATTAGTAATTGATCCAAAGTTTAACAAGTAATACATCCAATTTAGTTGTTCTGCTTGAACAACTGGGTTTGAATTATCCACATCGTTGGCCAAGAGGAAGTCATAACCACCTTGAGTTGGATCTGTCGTATACAAAGGCGTGCCTGTTTGATTTGTTGGTGTGCGATTAAGTAATCGATAATCAGAATTTGCATCTGGTGTTTTGTCACTATTGACATACAACAATGCACCACCTTGCAAATGATCAGTTCCTTTTGATTCACTAGCAATATTCCAATTTGATTGGCTATCAACAAATTTTGAAATGTCATCCTTGAGCCATTGTGTTTGGCCTTCTTGACTAATTTTTTCTTCAATCTTCACTTGAATGTTTTGTGCTGCTTTATTCAAGGCGTCTTGACTGTCGTCTGAAGTATAAACAGTTTCCGCTTCAGTGGTATCTAAATACTTCATCGCATTCAAATAGTTTACTTGTGTTGCCTTATCTGGCCACCAAGTCATTAACAAAGGTCGTAAATCGTCATCCTTTGATGATTCCCAGTTTTGGCCATTGACAAGTATATCCTTTGGCCTGTACCAACTGTCGGCTGTTAGATACCCATCAACGTTTGTATAACTATCAGAAGATGTACCAACTGAGGCATTATGCTCCGTATAATTATTATTTTCACTAGTCAATCCTTCTAAAAATTGGTAGTCATTTGTATCAGCTAATGCGCCAGTATCTTTATCAAAATAAAGTACCTTACCATCAATTACGGTAGCAAAGTTCTTTTTTATTTGACCATCATCGTCGTAATAATATGTTTTACCATCAATAGTTTTCAGGTTCTTTGAACTAGCTTCTAATGCTGCAGTAGTATCGGTCGTGTTCGAATTATTGTCATTCGTTTGACTTTTTTGTGCCGATGAACTCACATCTTTATCGCTTGTCGTGGCTGAATTATTATTATCAGATGTGTCGGCTGTTGTTGTAGCTTTATTGTTCGTTGATGTATCGGCTGTTGTTGTAGCCTTATCATTCGTTGATGTGTCGGCTGTTGTTGTAGCCTTATTGTTCGTTGACGTATCGGCTGTTGTTGTAGCCTTATCATTCGTTGATGTGTCGGCTGTTGTTGCAGCCTTATCATTCGTTGATGTATCGGCTGTTGTTGTAGCCTTATCATTCGTTGATGTATCGGCTGTTGTTGTAGCCTTATCATTCGTTGATGTATCGGCTGTTGTTGTAGCCTTATTGTTCGTTGACGTATCGGCTGTTGTTGCAGCCTTATCATTCGTTGATGTGTCGGCTGTTGTTGCAGCCTTATCATTCGTTGTGATTGATTTGTCAGTCGCACCCGCATTCGATTGATCGACTGCCGTGGTTACTACTACCCCATTGTTTTGTGAAACATCAGCTTGTGCTTGTTGAATAAAACTGGTAACACCAATTATTGAAACACTCCCTGCAATGACTAACATTTTCCCAGATTTATACATCTTTTTCCGGAAAACGCTTGTTACATTTCTATTTCTCATTTACTTCTTCCCTTCATTCTTTCCCTTTCTGACACAAATGACTATTCTCCGAGTAAAACGGTTATTTGTGTTTGTGAGATCATAAACATTTGTGACTAAGAATGTTTTGTCAGCAATTGTTTTTACAAACGTTAATCATTAAAACTAACTATTTTAATATATAATGAAACAAATATTTAAAATAAATTATGCAGAATTGAATAATTAGAAAGTATTAAGGTTATTCTAATATATAATAAGTCACTGCTTTTAAATAAAATAGAAAAAATTAAATAATTATAGGTTACTAAGGATATGAATAATAAAAAAGGATCTGTTATCAAAGAAATTAGGAAGATACGAGGAATATCTCAACAACGGTTGGGTGTTTTAATTGGCTCACAATCAATGGTATCTAGAATAGAGAATAATAAGACAGAACCAACTGATCACACAGTATTTTTGCTGTGTAACGCCCTCAATATTTCATTTGAAGAATATTTTTCCGCTATTTTTGGAAAAAAAAAAACAACTTAAAAACTCTAACAGCTGTTTTAAATCAATATTATCAAGACAATGATCGTCAAAAACTGAATCAATTGACACAATTATTACAAAATGATATGATCAAGAATCCTAACGACCCTTTCATGCGTCATTATTATTTAATGTCGCTATCTACTTTGTATCACTTAGATTTCCTGGTTGCATCAATCGACGATCAGAATGAATTGATTGATTACTTTTTTAATATTAGTTACTGGCAGTTCTATGACTTATGTTTACTGGAAAATGTAGTTAACATGATACATGTTGAAAGAAGCACACCTTACATATCTGACATTCTTAAACAGTACGCTACAAATAATATGCCAATGGCATCCGTTGAAACTGTGAGCAAAATATTGATTAATGCTTTAGAAACAAGCATCATACAAAGAAAAGATGACTTTACTAGATATCTACTAGATAAAGTTAAAAAATATAAATTTAACACCGATGACTTTAAGTTTCAAACGTGGCTACTATTTTGGACTGGGGTGTTTGAGAATAATAATAACAAAATTAGGCACGCCTATAGTATTGCTACGTACCTACATCAAAATATTACTTTAAAAAATTTTGATAAGTTTTTAACAATTACTCAAACTCCTAGTCCTTTTTTTGAAGACACAAAAAAAGACACGCCTAAAAGTTAAACTCTTAGATGTATCTTTTATTAACTACTTATTATAAATCTTGTTGGAAATCCATTGGTGTATAAAGTTTCAATAGTTTGCTAAACACAAATTGTGCAATGAATCCTGCAATAATAGGAATAACCAACCATGCCAGAACTGCAATAGCTGGATTAATGAAGTGATTCATAACTGTTGAAGGTACAGTAGGATCTTTGACCATTGATTGGATTGGTGATACCAATCCAATATAACCAAATCCAGCTGTTGTTGGCGTTCCCTGGATATTAAACAACGCAACTGGAATACCAGAAATCGCGGCAGCCAACAAGAATGATAGCATCGTTACCGGCTTTGCAAATACTGATGGCATCATACCTTTCATGGCACCTAATGCAATAGCAACTGTTACACCTGGCTTATTGACTTTCCATGAATTAATTAATAACACAATGGTTGTAGCAACAACACCCATGGCGGCCGCACCAGATCCAATTCCTGATAAACTAATTGCCAAAGCAATTCCAACAGTTGAAACTGGTGTAATAATAATAATAGCAAAAGCCATTGCAATTAACATTGCCATAGGTATAGGAGCTAATTTAGTAAATGTTTCAACTAATTGACCAATCCAAGTAGTAACATCCCCGACATAGGGCGCAATCATTTTACCGATCAAGCCAACGCCACCACCGACAAGGATAGGACTTAAAATAATAGCAACTGATCCAAATCCTTTTAGGTAACGGGCAACAAGCCAAGTAATGAAAACCGCAATAGCGGAAACAATCATTGCATTGATCACATCACCAGCACCAGATGCTATATAAACGTTAGCAGGTGCTACAGAGTTGAGGCCAGTCACTGGATTAAGCCACCCTTTAGGTGCAACGGCCCACTTGATTGATCCAGAAGCCACGGCTGTTGCTACCGCAACAACACCAACATCTAAACTCTTCATTTTGAACTGTAAAGCAACCGCCATACCAATCAAAAATGGAATCAATGATGTGAATAACGTTAAAATAGCACTCAAATTAGCACCAAATGCCGTAGTACCCAGACCTGAATACTGAATGATGTACTTCATAACAGCTGATGGTAAAACACCAATTAAAATACCTTGCGCTGAACCTGACAAAACCTTAAAAAAGAAGTCCTTCAAACGTAAATCAGTTTGACCACTAAACTCAACGGGGGCATTTTCTTTCGCTTTACGTGCATATTCTTCATTACGCAAATCCTGCGATTCTTTGGAAGACCACTTCTCGCCTTCTGCTTTGATAGACATACTATCATTTCCTCTTTTCAATTCATATTTGTGACACACCCCTCACTGCGCCACACTCTCTCCCAAACCTACGATACTATAATCAAAATTGTTTGATTATTTTTTCACAAACCCCTTGGATAAAAAATTCCCAAACATTGAATCTGGGAATTCCATTATATTAATATTCAACAGCAATAGTTGGCTTCTCACCTTTGGCGAAAGCAACTGCTGCATCAAATGATTGGTGAACCATTTCTAGAACAGCTTTAGTTGTATAGAAAGCCGTATGTGGCGTAACCAATACATTTTCGCGTGAAATCAAGTCAGCAATCTTAGCATCTGGGAATTCTTTACCAGACCAATCTTCATTGAACAAGCCAACTTCATTTTCATAAACGTCCATACCGAAGTCTGAAATCTTACCAGAATTCAAACCATCAATAATAGCATCAATGTCCATCAAATTACCACGCGCAGCATTCATGATAACCACGCCATCCTTCATCTTAGCAATAGCCTCTGCATTGATTAGATGATGGTTTTCAGGCACACCAGGAACATACAATGAAATTGCATCAGCTTGTGCATATAATTCGTCTAATGTGTCAACGTACAAACCTTCTGCTTGCAATTCAGCATTTGGGTACTTATCATAAGCAATAACCTTTGCCCCAAAGCCTTTCAAAATGTTAATAGCAACACGGCCAATATGGCCTGTACCAATAACACCAACTGTTTGCATACGCATTTCACGTCCAATTGTTGGTGCCCAGCGCAAGTCGTGCTTAGCAATTTTGGCATCCAATGCTTTCGTGCGACGTAGCAAACGAGATAATTGAATCATTGAGTGTTCTGCAATAGCATTTGGTGAATAAACAGGAACATTTGAAATGTTAAAGTTAAATTCACGTGCTGCATCAAAATCAATGTTATCTGTACCAACGTTACGCAATGACAAGTTAGTAACACCAACGTTAGCTAAAGCTGTCAATGTTTCACGTGTATAGTCCAGTTGTTGGTAAACAACAGCTGAATCTGATCCCTCAGCCAACTTAGCTGTTTCAGGTGTCAATAGCTCTTGTGTGTAGTCCACTTCAATCTCTGGGTTAGCCGCTTTCCATTCTTCAAGTGATGGCTTTTCATCATCACGAATGCCGTAAGCAAAAATCTTCATAAGATCCTCCAAAATTTTATTTCATCTATAATTGTACCCTATTTCACGAGCTAACGCACGCGATTAATCCCATATAGTGCATAGATTTCAGAAAAAATTCACCCCTTACAAATGACAATCGTTAAACAAATGTAAGCTGTTTCATTTTCTTTACCTCAATCACTAATTAAAACGCTTCCCACCAACTATAAAAATATGCCTACTAATAAAGTAACAAGCATCCCCATAAAAATGACAACTAAATTTTTAATGGCTAAAATGAATGTCTCTTTTTTGACAGGATGATTTACGAATGCGCGTGCATTTTTGATAATAATCGGCAGTAAAATTAATAAAGCATAAGAAGTTGTTGGCAACCAACCAACTAGTGTCACGAGTATAATTTCAACAAAAGCTAAAATAGCCCAAAAGACGTATATTTTTTTCGCATTTTTAATGCCTATGTAGTGAACTAACGTATGTCGATCATTTGCTTGATCCTCATCATAATCAGCAATGTTATTAGCAAACATAATCTCTGCAATAAAAATGGTCAATGGTAAACTAACGATAAACCATTGAAACAGGACATTACCTGTCGGCACCATGCGTGTGTTTACATATACTTGAGCCACAAAAATAAAATAGCCCATTGTTATTCCAGACACAATTTCACCAAACGGTGTATTTGTGATTGGTTTTGGTCCGGCAGAATAAAAATAACCAATTAAAAAACTAACAATTCCAATAATCCAAGTGATATAATCCGTTCGCAAAGCGACACTAACTCCTGCAATCACTGCAATCAAAGCCAGAGCTTCTGCAACATGCAATACTTGTTTATCAGTAATTGCTTCAGCATCATCAGACTCCCTCAAAAATGAGTTTTCTTTTTGGCGTTTATTATCCTCGTAACGATTGAAAGTATTAACTGCTAAATGTACCGCAACCGTTGCAATAATTAACAGTAATGTATTCAACCAATTAACACGAGCATACTGCCACTGGCTATATGCTAAACCAACTAATAATGGTGCAATACTCGGTACAACAACCCGAATCTCCACCAAATCTAAGAACTGCTTATATGTCATCATTTTATAAATCCTCTGACATTTATTGTATCAGAAAACAAAAAACGACACTGCATCGTGTCGTTACAATAAATGTTAAACTTTGAATTAGTGTGTACTATCACTTACTTTCATATGGCGTTAAGCGAACTTTACCGTCGATATACTCGCCAACGAATATGTCGTTAATACTTTCATAACCTTGATTTTGTACAGTGTCAGTTAACCATGACTCATCACGATCAATGACCTCCAATACATCTGTGTTGATTTGTCCATCAAAAATAATAGGATATTTCATATTCTCTTCACCAGCTAAGATTACTGTCAGCTGTCCATTTATTTCAAGCACAGCTCTTTTAACTTGAGACAAATCATAAACACTTTGTGATCGTAATTTAAACATTAAATCATTCGCTGATAAGCCAGAAGACAGGACGTTTTTGATGTTCACTTTTCCTCGTTCAATGACAACCTTAGGCTGTCCATCAATTAATAGTTTGACGTAACGATTATGTTCTTTTAAAAACTTGAATGTCATGACTAACATTGTCCAAATAATCAATACAATTGTAAATTGAAAAACTGTGATGGTGTCTGAGTAAATAACTGCGCCAATAATACCACCCAAAACATAATTTTGAACCTGATCTAACGCGTTTGTTGGTGCTAAATTACCCTTGCCCATAACATTAATCTGAATTATTAAAGCCACCAACCCAATTGCTAGCTTAGTTAATATGGGTAGATAAATACTCATTTGACCACCTTCACTTTCGAGTTAATTAGGTATGCACGTGTCAGGCTATAAGATTGTTGATCAGCGCTAATTGTGAGTCGATAATATTTTTTTTCCATTTTAACCAACATACCATCACTCACTGTTGTCGAATTAAAATATAATTTATCTTTGGAAACACCTTGCGTTTTGGCAAACTTAGTTACAAAAGCAGCCATTTGCGTTTTTTGATCATCTTGTGATTTAGCTTGTTGATAGTCTGTGTATCGTGCCCCAGCTAGGAATAAAAAAAGCAATAACGCTATAATACTCAATTCGCGATAACGGGTTTGCAAACGATTTCTAACTGAAGCAACTGCTCCTATTGCCATCAATACAAAAACAACAACCATCAGATATTTACCAATAGTATCGTTTATATTAGTTTGTTTTACTAAATAATCAACAGAATAAAAATTCATCTCAAAAATTACCTCGCTAATTATCATACCATATCTGAAAAATACATTGCGAGATGATTGACCTTGCTTGAACCTATGCATAAAAAGCGCTATATTATTTGTATTATACTTACTTAAAAAAAGGAGCCTTTATCTTGAAAACAGAAATTACAGAACAACAAATTCAATTGTTGCGCGAACAGACATCAACTCATCAAAATGATGTCATTCGTCGCGCTGTTGTTAAAAATGGCATTTACAATGCAAGTTTCAATCAATCGGTTGTGAACGCTAATATGCCAATATTTTCCATTGACTTAGACACAGGTAAAGTGGCAAACCAAAAACAGTCCGGCCGTTGCTGGATGTTTGCCGCATTGAATACTATGAGACATGATATTAAAGACAGATTTCATGTTAGTGATGAGTTTCAACTTTCACAAAGTTATACACTGTTCTGGGATAAATTTGAAAAAGCGAATTATTTTTATGAAAACATCCTAAAAACGGCAACTGAATCATTGGATTCCCGTCGCGTCTCCTTTTTGCTAACCACACCGCAACAAGATGGCGGTCAATGGGATATGATGGTCTCAATTATTGAAAAATATGGCGTCGTCCCTCAGGCAATCTATCCTGAGTCAAGTTCTTCTTCTGCCACTAAAGAGCTTAATAGTACGCTGAATACGCTTTTACGCCACGATGCAACTGTTCTCCGTAACCTAGTGGCTAATCAGGCCACAGAAAAAGATATCGCGGACATGCGTAATAGTATGCTTGCCAACGTTTATCGTCTCTTGTCTCTAACTTTAGGCGAACCACCGGTTAAGTTTGATTTTGAATATCGTGATGAATTAAATAATTTCCATGTTGAACACCAGATTTCACCACAAGACTATTACAAAAAGTTTGTTGGTTGGGATTTGGGTGAATATGTATCTGTTATTAATGCGCCAACTATAGATAAACCCTATAATGCTACCTATAATGTTGAAATGTTGGGCAATGTCATTGGTGGTCGTGACGTAAAACATCTCAATGTGGATGTTAACAAAATGAAAAATCTGGCTATTGAACAACTTAAGGATGGCCAGAGCGTCTGGTTTGGTGTAGATATGGGACCTCAAGTTGATCGTGACAGTGGTCTAATGGCTAATAATATTTTCTCGACAGATGAATTGTTCAGCGTTAATTCGAGTATGACCAAAGCACAACGATTGGACTATGGGCAAAGTTTGATGACTCATGCCATGGTATTAACCGGTGTTGATCTTGACGAAGCAGGAAAACCCAAAAAGTGGAAAGTTGAAAACTCTTGGGGTGAAAAAGTTGGTAAAAAAGGCTACTTTACAATGTCAGATGAATGGATGAGTGAATATGCTTATCAAATTGTTGTTGAAAAAAAGTATCTGGATTCAAAACTAGTTGATATTTACGAAAACGCCACGCCCAAACTTTTGGCACCATGGGATCCTATGGGTGCACTAGCTTAAAATCAGGCTACAAGAATTTTTATTTTTTCAAAATTGCAGCAAGATTGTTCAAAAAAACTGGGAGTTGATAATCAACTCCCAGTTTTTTTATTTTGAACTGTTGTCATTTCCACCTGTTTTAATTAAGATAGCTGCAATAATACCACCGACAATTAACAAAACGGCATCTAAATGCATAATACTAATAAATCCTCGATTAAATGACAAACGAATAGCCGTCTGTAAGTCGTGCGCAAAAGGTGTTGCTAATACTCGTTTGCTTGTCACAATTGCATGACCAGAAAATGGTCCAGCATCAACTAATACCCGGTGTAATGTAGTAATCATTGCTGTTGGTGCACCAGTAACTTTTGGTAAATATTGTGACAATCCTGCTTGATAACCATCAGCTAAACGTAAGCCTTGGAATACCACACCAAAACTCACACCAACCTGCATAAACGTAGATATCATTCCAGAAGCCATACCCATTTGATGAGGTTCTACAGATGACATAGCTGCTGTTGTCATTGGTGGATTTATCGAACCACCACCAATACCAATAATAATAAAGGCTGGCCAGAAATCAGCAAATGTTGCCGTTTCCGTCGTTAGTGCACTCAAGGTAAACAAGCCGATGCCTATAAAGAAGGCTGAAAATGCCAGCATATAGCCATGGCGCAAACGGTTTGTTAACATACCAGCGATGGGTCCTAAAATAAGCGAAAATCCTGATATGGTTGCTTGCCGTAATCCTGTTTGCCAAGCTGTATAGCCGACATAGTTTTGCATAAAGGTAGATAGATAAGCAAAAAATCCATACAAACCAGCGCCTAAGAAAAATGCGATAATGACTGCTCCTGTAAAGGAAGATGATTTGAACATACTCAAATCCATCATGGGATTTTTAGTGGTCCATTGACGCCAGATGAACAATGCAAACAAGACAACAGCCATACCTAAATAGCCAGCCACTTGAAGCTCACCCCAACTCCAATTAGCGTGCATTTCCTTCTGAACCAAGCCAAAAACCAAAGAAAAAATGGTTCCAGCTGATAATATCATACCCAAAAAGTCTACTCGACCACTGGCACGATGGGTTTGTTTGTTAGGAATGAAGAACCATGCCAAAATTATTGTTATGATACCAACTGGCAAATTAATTGTGAAAATGGATTGCCATGAAAAGGCATCCACTAACCAGCCACCTAAGAGCGGACCCGAAGCAGTTGAAAGACCAATAATTGAACTTAAAATACCTAAGGCAATGCCACGCTCTTTGCCATCAAAACTTGTGCCAATTAAAGCAAACGATAATGACATGAGGGCGGATCCACCGACAGCTTGAACTGCACGGAAAATATGTAACATACTGATTGTTGTTGACACAGCATCCAGACCTGAACCAATCGTAAAAATGACCAATCCAAGCATAAACATCAATTTGCGGCCGTATAAATCTCCTAGCTTTGCCCAAATCAACAATAACACCGAGAAAACAATTGTATAAGAAGAAATGACCCATTGTAGGTCGGAATATGACGCATTCAAACTGGTCTGAATACTAGGTAAAGCGACATTAACCACTGTGGTGTCAATTAACGCCATAAACACCCCGAGTGAAATAGCAATTAATGCTAACCAACGCTTAGAGTTTGTTTTTTCGTGTACTATATTTTGCATTATTCTAATTCACTTTCAATTTTGTCGACATAATCTAAATAGGTGTTGGCTAAATCAATTTGTAACTGATTTAACCTCCGCGCAGATGGTAAAAATGAGGCCCCTGCGTGACGTACTTCTAATTCCGCCAAATGTTCCTTATAACCATCACGCTGAGATAATTTTTCCGAACGAAAATCATCAATGATTTGGTGCGCTAATTGCGCATCAACTAACTCCAAGCCAGATAATTTGAACAAATAAACATCATCTAGGTGCGCATTTTGCTGAACTGGTTCTCTCATCAATTCATCAAAACGAACTCTGCCAGCAGGGGTAATATGTATTTTTTTCTTGCCTCGCCAATCAATATCATCTGTCATCACAATTGTCCCAGCATCTTTCATCTTTTCCAATAAGGGATACAAAACACCAAAACTAACTTTTCGATGGGCACCTAAAATATTTTCCAAGACAAAACGCAGCTTATATGCTGAGCGATCTGTAAATAGCAATTGACCTAAAATATATAGTTCATACATAAAACATCCTCGTGTATCTAATAGATATATTCATTTAATCATGTTATATCTATTAGATACAATTGTCAAGCGTTATTTTGCAAACAAAAAAGCAACCCTTAATTGGGTCGCTTTTAGATGTATGACTACATCATACCTGGCATACCACCTTGTGGCATAGCGGCTGGTGCGTCATCTTTTGGTTCTTCAGCAACGACAGCTTCTGTTGTCAACAACAATGCTGAAACAGAGGCGGCATTTTGCAATGCTGAACGTGTTACCTTAGTAGGATCGACAATACCAGCGGCAATCATGTCTACCCACTCATCAGTAGCAGCGTTGTAACCAAATCCTTCTTTTTGTTCCTTCAACTTGTTAACAATCACTGATCCTTCTAAGCCAGCATTTTCAGCGATTTGACGAACAGGTGATTCCAATGCTTTAATAACAGTATTGATACCAGTTTGAACGTCGCCTTCTTCTGACAAAGCTGAAACAGCAGCAATAACATTTACCAAGGCTGTACCACCACCGGCAACGAAACCTTCTTCGACAGCAGCACGCGTTGCATTCAAAGCATCTTCAATGCGGTACTTACGTTCTTTCAGTTCAGTTTCTGTGGCTGCACCAACGTTAATAACAGCGACACCACCAGCCAACTTTGCAAGACGTTCTTGCAACTTTTCACGATCAAAATCAGAAGTTGTTTCAGCAATTTGTTGCTTGATTGTGTCAACACGAGATGCGACAGCACCCTTATCACCTGAACCTTCAACAATTGTTGTGTTATCCTTTGTGATGTTAATCTTTGAAGCTTGACCAAGTTGATCAATTGTAACATCCTTCAAATTCAAACCAAGATCTTCAGTGATTACTGTACCACCAGTTAAGATAGCGATATCTTCCAATTGTGCCTTACGGCGATCACCAAATCCTGGTGCCTTAACCGCAACAACATTAAATGTACCGCGCATCTTGTTCAAAACTAGTGTTGGCAATGCTTCACCAGTAATATCGTCAGCAATGATTAACAAAGCACGTCCTTGTTCAACAACACTTTGCAATACTGGCAAAATATCTTGAATGTTACCAATCTTCTTATCAGTAATCAAGATGTATGGATTATCTAAGTTGGCTTCCATTTTGTCATTGTCAGTCACCATGTATTGTGACATGTAACCACGATCAAATTGCATACCCTCAACAACATCAAGTGTTGTTTCGATACCCTTTGATTCTTCGATGGTGATTACACCGTCATTACCAACTTTATCCATTGCTTCAGCAATTAATTCACCAACTTCTTCATTGGCGGCTGAAATTGATGCAATTTGTGCAATTTCATCTTTAGTATTAACTGTGTGTGACATTTCATGCAGCTTTGCAACGGCTGCAGCAGTAGCTTTTTCAATTCCTGTTCGAATACCAACAGGATTAGCACCGGCAGTCACATTCTTCAAGCCCTCACCAACAATTGCTTGAGTCAAAACAGTAGCAGTTGTTGTACCATCACCTGCGATATCGTTTGTCTTTGAAGCAACTTCAGCTACAAGCTTAGCACCCATATTTTCAAAATGATCTTCTAATTCAATTGCCTTGGCAATTGTCACACCATCGTTTGTAATTGTTGGTGCACCGTATGATTGTTCCAAGACCACGTTACGACCCTTTGGTCCAATTGTAGTTTTAACTGTATCAGCTAGTTTATCAACACCCGCCTTCATCTTTGCGCGTGCATCTTCTGAAAACTTTAATTCTTTAGCCATGATTTAAATATCTCCTTTGATTTGATAATTATTCGACGACTGCAACAATGTCTTTTTCGTGCAATGCTAAGTAATCTTGCCCCTCAAATGACACTTCTTGTCCTGCATACTTATCAAACAAGACTTCATCACCGACTTTAACTGTCAAATCACGGACTGTGCCATCATTTAAGACATAACCCGTACCCGCAGCTACAACTTTACCAGTAACAGGCTTGTCTTTGGCATTACTTGCCAAAACAATCCCACCGACAGTTTCTTCTGCAGCTTCCGTTACTTCAATAATCACACGATCACCTAATGGCTTCAACATGGATTCATACCTCCGAGATTTTCTTTTTTAGCACTCTTTTATAATGAGTGCTAATTACAACTTTAAGTATATCACTATCGTACTAAATGTCAACAAAAAAGACATGATATAAACATCATGTCTTTAAAAAAATGTACCACCATGAGCTTCAGAAATATCGTAAGCAATTGTGAATGCCTCAGGATCAACTTGGTGAATACCACGCAAAAAATGATTATATTCGTGATTATCAAGAACAACCATAAGCATTTCTCGGCCATCGCCCATATAACCACCAAGTACATCCATAATTGTAAAACCTTTGTCGCCATCAATTAAATACTTTTTCAGATCATCAATACGGTCATTTGTCGTGATATAAACCATTTTACGACGATCTAATCCTGTCTCAATATAATTCATGACCACGGCAGTAATAACTAATGAAAACAATGCCAAAATCAGCGCTTCTAGCCCTTCAGTAGCCAAGTTTCCTAATGATACAATCGTATCAATTGCCAATAATGACAACGCTGGTGAGATACGAAAATATTTTTTAAAAATCATTGGCGGTACTGCTGTACCTCCACTTGAGGCATCAATACGGTATAGCAATGCTACACCTACCGCGAAAATACTGCCACCAACTAATACAGAAAATGTTCTATCGTGCAATACTTGAAAGCTCGGTGTGATTTTTAACAAAATTGGCAACACAATACTGCCAAATGCAATTCGAGCCGTCGTACCGCGATCTAAAAAAACACCCGCCAAAACAATCATAATCAAATTAACAACCAAAACAGTTGCTGCACGATCAAATCCAACCAATTCATTCATCAAAATAGCAAATCCCGTAGCACCACCGGCAGCAACCTTTGCGGGTGCATAGAAAAAATTGATACTAATTGCCACAATTTCCAGTGCCATTACAATAACGATATAGCGTAGTGCTTGATAGTTTTTAAGTAGTTTCATTTAGTATCCTCATTGTTTGTGGCATTTGAAAATTTATTTGTGTTTAAAGTGTGACCGGATTGTGTCCCATAAAGTAGGCATTCGTAGTATTTTTTCATTTCCAAGATGCTCACGCATTACTTTAAGTACGCTACCTGACTCCTTAGCAGAAAAATCCAAATCTACCTTATCCGTTTTAATTTTAAATCGACGACTTACTCGTTCTCCTGAAACGTGTACATATACGGCCGTGACATTTTGCCATGGAATTTGAATGTAATCTTCAACGTTATTATCATTGAAAAACTCAAATGCCCTATCACCTACTAAAATCTTACCATATTTAGCCCCAATACCAAGATAAGAAATCCCCGGTGTTGTCAATTCTGCCGTCGTATTCAAAGATTGTACCATGATTTCTTTCCCCTAACTTCTTATGTATTGACAAAAGCGCTCGCCTCATCGACAAGCACTTTTATCAGAAATTTTATTACATTATGTTTAAAGCATGCATTGCGATACCAAAGATGAAAATACCAATAATCATAACAATTGGAGAAACCTTCTTCTTTAACAACCACATTGCCAAGAATGTCAACAAAAGACCCATCAAACCAGGAATCAAGCTATCTAAGTTACTTTGTAAAGTATTAGGCGCTACTTTAGTTAAAGACAACCCTGATGCCTGTTCACTTAGAATTTTTTGTAATTGTCCACCTGTAACGGCGCCATTTGGGAAGTTAATATAAGCCCCTTCGGACAACTTCTTTGCAGGTAACTGAAGAGTAAATTTAATTGATACCCAACGTTCAACTAGGACCGCTAAGATAAACATTCCTAGAATCGAAGCACCTTTGGTAATATCTTTTAGTAAGCCACCTGATAAATCTTGTGTGATGGCGCTACCAGCTTTATAACCAAATTCTTGTGTATACCATAAGAAGGCCATACGGATAATATTCCAAAGAACAAAGAACAGGATAGGGCCAAGAATATTACCGCTCATTGCTAAGGATGCACCTAATGCACCTATAATTGGTCGAATCGTAAACCAAAAGACAGGATCACCAATTCCAGCTAGCGGACCCATCATACCAATCTTAACCCCTTGAATAGCAGTATCATCAATCGGAGCACCGTTGGCACGTTCTTCTTCCAAGGCCAATGTCACACCAAGAATAGGTGAAGCAACATAAGGATGAGTGTTAAAAAATTCTAGATGTCGCTGCAAGGCCGCAGAACGATCTTCTTTTGACTTGTATAACTTTTTAATCGCCGGAATCATGGCATAAGCCCATCCAACGTTTTGCATACGTTCGTAGTTCCATGATCCTTGCAAGAATTGTGAACGCCATGCAACTGACATACGATCTTTTCGTGTTAGTTCAATTTTTGTTTCAGCCATTATCTTGCCCCTTTCTAGTACTTATTCAAAATGTCGCCGACTGGATCGCCGCCACCATTTGAACCGCCGCCGTTGTTGTTACCACCCATCTTTGACAAATTAATATAAATCAAAGCAAGAGCAAGACCGATTGCACCTAAAGCAATTAATGTCAGTTCACTAACAGCTGCAAGTGCAAAACCAATGGCGAAGAATGGCCATACTTCACGTGTTGCCATCATATTGATAACCAAGGCATAACCTACGGCAACAACCATACCACCACCGATTGTCATACCACCGGTCAACCATTCAGGCATTGATGTTAATACTGCTCGAACAGCTGCTGCAGGAACAGCAATTAATATTGCAGCCGGAATGGCAATACGTAGACCCTGTAATATAAGAGCAAACAAGTGCAATCGTTCAATTGTACCTATTTTTCCTTCTTTAGCGGCAGCATCAGCACCGTGAGTCAAACCCACCGCAATAGTACGAACAATCATGGTTAAGAAAAGACCGGCAACAGCCAACGGAATAGCAGAAGCAACAGCCACTGAAATACCAGTTCCTGAGAAATCGCCACCCTTAACCATAATAATCGAAGAGGCTACTGAGGCCAAAGCAATATCCGGAGCAACAGCAGCCCCAATATTAGCCCAACCTAAAGCAATCATTTGTAATGTACCACCTAGAATAATACCTGCCGTAAGATGACCAGTTACTAAACCAATCAACGTGGCTGATACTAGTGGTTGATGAATTTGAAATTCATCAAGAATACCTTCCATACCTGCAAAGAAGGCAATAATTACGACTAACACTATCGCAATAACAGACATATTAGACACCTTTCTTAATTAAACATTTTTCATGTAAAATTATTTAACATTCGCTTTCTTAATCAATTCAAACAAGTTAGCCTTACTATCATTAGGAACCTTTCGAACATCGAATTCAACACCTAAATCACGTAACTTTTCAAAGGCCGCGACATCAGTCTTATCCATTGATAAGACCTTATTGACCATTGTTTTTCCTTCTGAATGTGCCATCGATCCCACATTCAACGTTTTGATTGGAACCCCGCCTTCAACAGCAGCCAAAACATCCTCAACAGTCTCAAACAACAAGAAAGCATCAACGCCACCAAAACGATCGTCTTTTGCAACCTCAATCATTTTACTGATTGGCACAACGTTTGCACGGACATTGTTAGGCGCAGCTTGCTGAATCAAACTTTTGCGTAATTCGTCTTTTGCAACCGCATCTGAAACAACGATAATGCGATTTGCTTTTGAATCAGGTGTCCATGCAGTGGCGACTTGACCGTGAAGCAAACGAGTATCCAATCTCGCTAACTTAATATTAATGTGTCCCTCTTTCAAACCTGCTGTAGATGCTTTAGTTGCGTTATCCGCAGAGGTATCCTCCTCAGCCTCCGGAACTGACTTCACACCGTCTTTAGCGACTGGAACCAAATAAGTCGCCAAACCGGCTGCTGTATCTTGACTTAACCGACCAGCATACGCTTCAATTAGCATTGGCAAATTCAATCCAGCTACAATAGCCATTTTTTCTGGATTTTGTTTTTGAATCAGACTAGCACGATTGAATGGTGAGCCACCCCACAAATCAACTAAAAACAAGACTTGATCGTCATTGTTGAACTTGGCTAGTGCTTCTTGAAAATGTTTATCTAAGTCATCTGGACCTTCATTAGGTAAAAATGTAACAACTTCAACATTTTCTTGTTCACCGAAAATCATTGAACCCGACATCAGTATACCTTTTGCAAAGTCTCCGTGACTGGCAATAATTAGATTAACCATACGGTTATCTCCTTCTCATTAAAATACTTACTATATGATTATAACGGAACAAAACAGTTTTGTAAACGCTTTCAAGTAAGTTTTTTGTTACCGTTTACATATTTAATTATAATCCTAGTTTACAAAAAAGTACAAGCTTTCACCTTTTCTTACATACCTTGTATTTTCTTTTCATAAAATAATTTTTCTAAAAGTAAATTGTGATGAAAACTAATGAAATAATAACTTACAATTTAGCGACATCTTCTAAACTTATCTCACAAATACGTCTTTATTTGTTGTTGTAGGCGTGACAAAACTGCGTATGAGTGTCATATCACCATCTAATCGGTAGTTTTTTGCATCACTCAATACGATAAAACTATCACCTTTTTTGATTTGATCGGCATCGATAAAACCGGACCCTTCAATCACTGTAAACAGTTCATAATGATGAGTTTGTTCAAACAATGATGGACCGCGAACCAACAACTTATCTATGGTAAATTTTGTTGCTACTACCAAACGTTCAATGACAGTTTGATCAACAATCGTTGTATCTTGAATTAAGGTAGGATCTACATGAGGCACAGTCGTAACTGCTAAGGCCTCTTCAATTTGGAGCGGGCGCTTTTCTTTTGTGGTGGCATCAATTCGATCAAAGTCGTAGAATCGATATGTTGTGTCAGAACTCTGCTGTATCTCAAGAGCAATAATGCCAGCCCCTAAAGCGTGAAATGTACCAGAAGCGACATAAAAGAAATCTCCTTTCTGCACTGGAATCGTGCGCAATAACTTGTGCCATTCTTTTTGATCAACCATCTTTTTTAGTTCATCTCGTGTTTTCGCATGATGACCATAATATATTTTAGATCCTGGCTTTGCATCTAAAATATACCAACTTTCTGTTTTGCCAAATTTTTCGTGAGACTGTTCATCATTCGGATGAACCTGAATTGATAGATTTTCATGGGCATCCAAAATTTTCACTAATAGTGGAAATGCTTCATCACGTCCATGACCACCAAACAACTCTGGATGGTTTTGCCAAACGCGACTTAATCCTTGACCTGCTAATTCCCCGTTAATTACAGTAGATTGTCCATTGCTATGGGCAGCAATTGTCCAAGCCTCCCCAGTATGATCACTCGGAATTTTATAATTAAAGGCTTTCAAGGCGCTTCCACCCCACATCTTTTCATGTAACTCTGCTTGTAAATGTAATATCGTCATAATGTAATCGCTTTCATTTTTATTTAAAAAATTTTATTTTAGGTTAAATCCTTTATCTTTAGCATACTGCGTCAATAATGGTGTTGTTTTTTGTTCACGAGTTAACATTCGGGCATTGTTTTCTGTCCAGGAACGTTCAATACCTCGATTCGCGTAATATTCAACCATCACTTTATTATAAACAGTAACTGCCTCTTCTAACTGTGATTGCTTATAGCGATCTTTCATCAAAAAGCCGCTTTCACCAAGTTTTGGCTTAATACCAGGGTTATCCGCCGGATGACCGATTGAAAAGCCCATCACCGCTTTCACATAACGTGGCAAGTTAAGATGCTCTTCGTAAATTTCAAAAGCCCCTAATGCACCAGCCATTGTCACACTGCCCAATCCCAGTGATTCAGCAGCAACCTGAGCCCGTCCGAGAGCAATTCCGGCGCTCACAATACCACCTTCAAGTACTGCGTAGCTCTGTATGTTCTCTTCTGCCTGACGGCGCTGTTCATCGTTTAAGCCTATTAAATCTTTATTGTAGTCAACTGTTACAACAAAATATCTTGCCGCAGTTTCAATATATTTCATGCCTACTTTAGTGGTAATATCGGCTTTTATATCTTGTGACGTAATTTCTACAAAAGTTACTGGTTGGTAATTATTCATATTAGGCCCAGCAGTTGCAGCACGAATAATTTCTGAAACCTGTTGATCAGAGACCATTTCATCTGTAAAGGAACGTATGGACATATGTTGATTAAGCACATCTAAGGTTGGGTTAGACATAGTAAAATCCTTTCATGAAGCCAAATAATATTCATAACTAGATAGTACCATAAAATTATGATAAAATAATAAAATATTAATTGGAGAAATTTATGCAATTCGGGAATTTTCGATTAGGGTTACGTACATTAAAGACTGCTCTAGCCGTTATGCTAATCATCACGTCATTTTATTTTTTTAATCGTCCGCCTTTTGTTGCGTGTTTAGCGGCGGTTTTTGCACTGCGAGAAAGTTGGGATAAAACGCTTAACTTTGCCAAGGTGCGGTTAATTTCCAACACAGTTGGTGGTGCTTTTGCACTATTTTATTTCATTATTCACCAACAAACGCATCAAGCTGCTTGGGTTTCCATGATTCTTTTACCTCTACTTGTTATTGTTGTGATCGTTTTATTGGATGGCTTCAACTACAATAGCGGTGTTATTGGGGCAATGGCTGCCTTATTAATGATCTCATTAAACATTCCAGCTGGCGCAACCATAGTTTATGTCATTGACCGTATTATTGATACTTTCATCGGTGTGGTCATAGCCATCGCGATTAACCGATTTTGGTCACCAAAAAAAGCGACGTGAGCCGCTTTTTTAAATACCTAAATATTGTTCGATTGTCTTCAAAACACCGTCGTTTGTGTTCACATCGACGGCTTTTTTAGTTACTCTTTGTTGCATAAACGGCTCCGCATTAGGCATCACGAACCCATTTTCGTATTTAGTCAACATCTCTAAATCATTACCGTTATCGCCAAATACCATCACTTCACTATCTAAAACATTGTAGTAATCCTGCAAAACTTGTAGCCCTGCTGCCTTATCCACACCTTTTCCTAAAACATCAACAGAGCCAAATCCTGACCCAGTTGCGTGCAATTCGTTGCCAAAAATATTTCTAAGCGCTGATACATGTTGCTGCACTTCATTATTTGGCCACACAAAAGTAATACCCAAAATGTGATCATCAACTTGCATTAATTTTTCAACTTGCTTGACGTTGGGATAAAATTGAAAAACCATTTCCGCAACTTGACCCGTAGCATGGTTAGACACGTATGTGCCTTTATCACCTGTCATGATAATAATGTTTTCCGCTGACTCCGGATTTTTAGCATTCCAGTCAATGACCTTTTCTAATTGATTAGCTGACAAATGTACCGAATACAATTGTTGGTCAAATGTTGATACAACTGCACCATTGGAACCAACAAAATCCATTTCAAAGCCATTATTAATTGTTGGGGCAAACAATTGTTGTAGATTTTTAACTTGGCGCCCTGAAGCCGCAACAAAACGCATATCGCGTGTCTTCATGACTGATAAAACGCGTTCAAATCTAGCTTGACTATATTCGTCATTTGCCGTTAAAAACGTGCCATCCATGTCCGACGCAATTAATTTAATTGACATTCCTTGTCTCCTACTCGTAAATACTATCTTTCAATTGTACCAAAAAAGCGCCGTTAAGCGCTAATTTCATTCAAATTGTTTAAGATATTCTTGATAACCAGATTCATCAATTACCCAATCTAGTTCACCAATATACTCAGCATGGGGATCATGGTAAGCAAATTCATGCTTGAATTTGTACAATCCATCTGAATTATCAAACTCACCGATGCCACCAAAATCGTACTCAACTTTGCTTAATTCAAGTCCCCACTTAAGCATCTCATATTGAATAGCTGCAGGCGCATTATGCTTTCCAAATTCACGATATGAACCAGCGTACATATACCAAATTTCATCACCATAAGAGAAACCAAGGCCACTGGCAATAACTTGATTTTCATAATGGGCTAGATAAACACGGAATAATCCCGTGCCAGCCCATAACTTTTGCATTCGTAAGAAATAGTCAATTGGTCGATGGGTAATACCATGGCTCTTCGCCATCGATACATATGTATCAAACAATGCGCGAATGTCTTCTTCACTATCACCACTTGTAACAGTAACCCCGTCACGAAAAGCACGACGAATATCATTTCTGACTTTCGGCTTAAAATGAAGCATTAACTCTTCTTCATTTGTAATGGGTTTAGCCCCTTCACCACGACCATCATAGTACAAAACAACATTCTTACGTGGTTGAATGTTACCATGCATATGCTCAACTTGTTTGTTTCTTGTTTTAAATCCAGCATCAATATACTTTTGATTTAACGCATCAGAATATGATACCTCAGGATCCATACGTACCAAAAATACATTATCTGGCAAAGCCGTCAATGCTTCATTAATCATTGACTTAATCAAGTCAATATCCTCAACATCAGCTACTGGCCCTCGGCCAACATAAGCTAATAGTTTTCCTGGCACTGCTTCGACGGTTAAAATAGACATAGCGGCATCAATTTTTCCGTCAGTTTCGTGGTAAACGTAAATGTGTCCCCAGTTGGATTTTAACTCTCCCCACAATGGATCCTGTGTTACTTGCCCACGGGGATTTTCACGAACGAATTGCTGGTAATCAGTTACTTTTTTGGAATCATCTAAATTTAAAATAGTCATGTGAAATTATAGTCCTGTCGTAATTGAGCCGTAGTTTTCGATGAAATAAACTAACGTCTGTAATTCATTTGTTAAGTCAACGTTTTGTACACGAACACCTGCCGGAACAGTTACACGCACCGGTGTAAAGTTTAAAATGCCCTTAACGCTCGTTTCTACTAATTGGTCTGTTATTTCTTGTGCTACGCCTTGAGGAACAGTTAGAATCGCGATATTGATGCGTTGTGCTGTCATCTGTTCTTGTAATTCTGCCATAGAATAAATAGGCACACCTGATAAAATTGTACCCGCACGTTTTTCGTCAGCATCAAATGCTGCTGCAATACGCATATTTGATGATTGATGGAAATTGAAATTCAACAGCGCTTGTCCAAGGTTACCAGCACCAATTAAAGCCACATTAATTAAGCTATCTTGGTCCAATACATTGGCAAAAAAATCTAAAAGCGCTTTGACATCATAACCATAGCCACGCTTACCTAGCGCACCAAAATATGAAAAATCTCGACGAATTGTTGCCGCATCGAACTTAATAGCTTCACTCAACTCTGAGGAAGAAATCCGTTCCTTGCCAGCATCATGTAAAAATGTTAGATAACGAAAATATATAGGTAGCCGCTTAGCAGTTGCACGCGGTATTTTAGGTTGTTGAGTCATAATTATCTCCATTAGTTAAACTTGTGAACTTTTGCATAACTAGTATACCATATATAAAAAGGTTTTAGCAAAAGATAGTGATGTTTTCACAATGATGTCAAGATTGTAACAATTCAAAATCTAATCCCGGATCCGTGTTTAAATCTAAATCAGCAAAAATATTTTTCTTGTAATTCCAATAACCTGCAGCACCAATCATTGCCGCATTATCCCCTGTATACTGCATCGGAACGGGGATAAATTCTGTCTTTGGAAAATCGTTTAATAGCATAGTCAATTCTTCACGTAATTGAGAATTTGCGGCGACACCGCCAGCTAATACGAAACTTTTAACGGGAAAATTTTCTAATGCTCGTTTTGTTCGACCAATTAATGCATCAACAACAGCATTTTGAAAGCTAGTCGCCAAATCATCCTGGTTGATTGTTTCCTCTTTTTGATTGGCGTGATGCACATAATTAATTACCGCACTCTTCAAACCAGAAAAACTAAAATCATAGTTATCTTCATGTGCCATGGCAGTTGGAAATTTAATGGTTGGTTGGCCTCTATGAGCCATCTCATCAATTGTCTTCCCAGCAGGATACGGCAAATTTAATAGCCGCCCAACTTTGTCAAAGCTTTCTCCTGCTGCGTCATCACGTGTTTCACCAATGACTTCAAATTGATTTTCTTCACGCATCAATACAAGTTCAGTATGTCCACCAGAAACCATTAATGCCATGGCTGGATATTTAATTGGTTTGTTGAAATTTGCCGCCGCAATATGGCCTGCTAAGTGATTAACTGGAATAACTGGCAAACCATGCGCCAGAGCAAATGTTTTCGCCCCCATTAAGCCTACTAATAAAGAGCCGACTAGTCCCGGTCCATATGTTACAGCAACCGCATCAAGCGCTTTGGGTTCTACATGAGCCGTGTCTAAAGCATCATTTAGTACCCGGGTAATCCATTCAATATGATGTCTACTAGCCACTTCAGGAACAATACCACCAAAGCGTTGATGTGAATTAATTTGAGTAGCCACACTGTTGCTTAGAACAATGTTACCGTCTTCAACAATGGCGACACTTGTTTCATCCGCACTTGATTCAAAGGAAATTATTTTAGTCAATTTTTTTCTCCATCATAATTGCATCATCACCATTTCTATAATATTTTTCACGACGATAATACTCTGTAAATCCCAGTTTTCTATATAATGCTTGGGCGCCTCCATTTTGTGCTGATACTTCAAGCAAAAATCGAGTAACTTGCTTCATATTAAAAATATGTTTAAAAATGTTCTGTGCTACACCTTGTTTTTGATAATCAGGATGTACTGCAACACTAACAATTTCAGCTTCATCAAGTATTGTCGTGACACCAACAAAACCACCATCCCCGATAAAATAAGCTGTCCTGGGACTAGCTAAATCATGTTCAAAAACGCTTTTGGGCCAAGGGGATGATCCAAAAGCAGCATCGGCTATATGCCATATCAAGTCAATATCTTCAGTTGTTGCTCGTCGAATCATCAAAGTGTAGTGCCATCGATACCGCATCTTCGCGATTATCGAGGTAATATCCTTTCTTAATACCTGTTTGCTTATAGCCTAGTCGTTCATACAATGCCAGTGCGCCTATGTTGGACACTCTGGCCTCCAAAGTCATTGATGACACATCGGTTTTTTTGGTAAACAATTTCAGCTCTTGCATGAGCATCGTGCCTAAGCCGCTATTTTGCCACACGGGCAGGACAGCTATATTAGTAATATGCATGTCATGAATGTCAGTGCGTAAAGCAGCACCAGCAAAACCAACAATTTGACCACGTCGTTCAATGACCAAATACAGTCGGACATGGGGACGTGACAGTTCACTCACAAAATCACGTAAAAGCCATGGCGCTGAACCATTATAAACTGCTTCTTCAATTTTTATTAGCATATCGATGTCTGACATCGTAGCTCGCCTTAATAAGAATGTTGTCCCTTGGACATCAACGACTTTTTCGGTATATTTTGGCAAACTATTTAATAAATGCTTTGATTTTCTAAATTTCAAAAACATAGTTTTCTGGTTTATCCTCACCAGGATGAGCAGCAATCCAGTTCAGCTCTGCTTGCGTTTTGCGTAGATAATTTGGATTAAAATCCTGAATATTTTCTGTAGGTGTTTCTTGCAACCCAAGTGTTACAATACCCACCCCATCCGGTAAACTCTCTTCTGGTGACAAAATTTTTGCGCGTTCACCAAAAAGCGTTTGCATTTCATCACTAAATTCTGAGGTATCACCCAAAAAAGTAATTGGTGCGTCCTTTGATTCCAAAAAAGCAAATAGATTTGTAATTGGCTGATGAGATTCAGCAAATATACTCACGCCATTTTGATATACACCAGCAAAAACGTTTCTATTGCGGGCGTTAAATAGTGGTACCACTAGCCCGTCAGCTTTAACTTGTTCCGCTAAAATGGCTAAGCTAGATACACCACATAATTCAGCATCCAAGGTATCGGCTAAAACTTTTGCCACTGTGACACCAATTCTTAATCCCGTAAACGATCCTGGCCCTTGAGCCACAACAACACGATCGATATCTTGTAGTGCCCAATTTTCAGAGGCCACAATATCTCGAATTGCTGGTAACAACTGAATGGAATGGTTACGTGCTACATTGGTAGTGAAAACGTTTTTTACGCTATTATTTTCTGCCAAGCTCACTGTTAGTGGTTGGTTACTTGTATCAAATGCTAAAATCTTCATAAGTTTAATTTTATCACAAATAATAAAACTTGAAGGAGAATTGTTATATTTATTAGTAGTTGTAAAAACGGTTATAAAGCAAAAAAAAACGCCAATGGCGCTTTTTCTAAACATTACTTGGTTGCTTTCTTAACTAACTCAATCACTTCGTCGTTCGTTTCAACGTCCAATGCTTTTTCAGCCAACACTTTCATGTCAGCTGTGTTGAGCTTTTTCATCAAGGAACGAGTTTGCAAAACAGATGGCGCACTCATTGAAAACTCATCTAATCCCATACCCACTAATAGTGGCACTGCCACAGGATCACCAGCCATCTCACCACACATTGCGACAAACTTGCCCTCTTTGTGCGCAGCTGAAATCACAGTATTAATTAATCGTAAGATAGACGGATTATAAGGTTGATACAAATACGCCACACGATCATTTCCACGATCCGCAGCCATTGTATAGGCAATCAAATCATTCGTACCAATAGAGAAGAAATCAACTTCTTTGGCAAATTTATCGGCTAAAATTGCTGCAGCTGGAATTTCTATCATAATACCCAACTTAACTTCACCCGTAGCCACGCCCGCTTTTTCAAGCTTTTCACGTTCTTCAAGGTAAATTTTTCTAGCAGCACGGAATTCGCTTAGTGTTGCAATCATTGGGAACATAATCCATAAGTTGCCAAACGCAGATGCCCGTATCAATGCACGTAATTGCGTGCGAAAAATATCAGTCTGATCCAATGAAATACGAATGGCACGATAACCTAAGAACGGATTCTCTTCTTCAGGTAATTTCCAATAATCAAGATGTTTGTCGCCACCAATATCCATCGTACGAACTGTAACGGGCTTGTCACCCATTTGTTCGACAACAGCCTTGTAAGCCTCAAACTGTTCATCTTCAGTTGGTAAATGATCAGATTCCATATACAAGAATTCTGTTCGATACAAACCAACGCCTTCAGAACCATTGTCTAAAACAGCTTGCATATCTTTTGGTGCGCCAATGTTAGCACCAACGATAAATTCTTTACCATCAGCAGACACTGATTTCTCATCTTTCAATTTAGCCCATTCCGCACGTTGTGCGAAATAATCGGCTGCCTTTTTTTGATAAGTAGCAAGTGTATCGGCATCAGGATTAACAATTACATCACCTGTCAAGCCATCAACAATAACCAAATCACCACTAGAAACTTCAACTGTTGCTTTTTCAGAACCAACCACCGCTGGAATTTCCAATGTACGTGCCATAATTGATGCATGAGCCGTTCGACCACCAAGGTCAGTTAAAATACCTTTTACGAACTGACGATCTAGTTGTGCTGTATCAGAAGGAGTTAAATCCTTTGATACAAGAATTACTTCTTCGTCAATTAATGCTGGATTGGGCAAAGAAATATTCAATAAGTGTGACAAAATGCGCTTCGTTACGTCACGAATATCTGCTGCACGTTCCTGCATATATTCATTATCCGTCATCGCGTCAAACATGCTGATGTACATATCTGTGACTTCTTTGACAGCTTGCTCAGCGTTAACTTTGTCATCTTCTATTTTTTGTTTAATTGCACCAGACATTTCTGGATCAGCCAAAACCATTAGGTGTGCTTCGAATACTTCAGCCTCTGCAGCACCTAAACTTTCGGTTGCCTTTGCCTTTATCAATTTAACATCATCACTAGAAGCCTTCAAAGCATCGTCGACACGTGCTTGTTCAGCCGCCACATTTGTTACTGTTGTCTTCTCAAAAGACAAATCTGGATCAACTAACAAGTAGGCTTTAGCAATTGCTACGCCGTTACTTGCCGCGATTCCTTTGAAGTTTTTCGTCATTTTATTCTGCTAGTCCTTCTGTAGCCATTGCTTCAGCAATTGTTGTCATGGCTGCTTCTTCATCAGCACCCTCAGTCTTGATAGTAACATCGGCTCCTTGACCAACACCTAATGACATTACACCCATGATTGACTTCAAGTTAACATCCTTACCTTGATATGACAAAGTAACATCTGAAGCGAACTTTGAAGCTGCTTGTACTAACAAAGTTGCTGGACGTGCGTGAATACCTGTTTCTGCGATGATATGAAAGTCTTTTGATTGTGCCATGTTTAAAATTCTCCTTTGTGCTGTTAATCAGCTTCTGAATATAGTTTATCAAAGCGCTTACAAAATATCAAGTAGAATATTGCACAAATCACTGTTATATCAAGCACTAAAGCTAGAAATGCCTATTTACCGGCTTTTTCAATGAAAACGTTTTCATTGATTATGTGTTCTCTTTTCTGAAAAATGGTTTGCTCATACTTGAAACAACTAATATCCACAATAAAAAAGCGTTAAACATCATCAGTTCAACGCCTTTTTCTCAATTAACATTTTCATACAGGCCGTTAACAAAGTCTAGCCAGTACTGTGGATTTAGAGGCTCTCCCGTAGCATCTTCCAATACTTTATTAGGGTCTACGGCCCCACCATATTGCCAAATATGCTCCTTCCGCCATTCAAAAATTGGTGAGTAATCGCCCGATTCAAAGATAGCTTTAAAATCTAACGTCTTTGTCATGGTTGCTCTAAATTGAGCTGCATATAAGTGACCGAGTGCATAACTTGGGAAGTACCCAAATGATCCGCCCGCCCAGTGAATGTCCTGTAAAATACCAGTCAAATCATCTGGTACTTCTAAACCAAGATATTCTTTATATTTCTTATTCCAGAGTGCTGGCAAATCACTTATATCAACGTTATCGTTAAAAATTGCTTTTTCAATTTCATAACGAATAATGATGTGCAGTGGATAAGTTAGCGGGTCCGCTTCAGTACGAATCAGTGTGGCTTCAGTTTTTAACCACGCTTGATAAAATTGATCAAAATTAATATCATCAAATGTTGGTGCCACAATTGCTTGTAACTTTGGATATTCAACTGCCCAAAATTCTTTTGATCTTCCAACCATAACTTCATTAAACAACGATTGCGATTCATGAATACTCATGCTGATTGGCAAAACTGAACGTACATCGTCATACTTAGAATCAACATTTTGTTCAAAGAGTCCGTGGCCTGCCTCGTGGAGAATGCCTAGAACTGCCATTTGAAAATTATTTTCGTCCCAACGTGTGGTGATACGAGCATCATCACGATTCAGAGCTTCCATAAATGGATGGATTGTATCATCTAGCCGACCTTTATTTAGGTTGTAACCCAATCTTTGTGCAGCCGCCATAGCATACTTACTTTGTTGTGCCTTAGTGACCTTACGACTTAAGAATTCATCATTCGGTATCGAATCATTGGCCGACAATTTGTGACGCAATGTTGTGATACCATTCTTAACTTGGTCAAATACTGCATCCAATTTTTCGACAGTTAGTCCTGGTTCATATTGATTTAATAAAACATCGTATGGTGTTTTTTCATTTTTTTGCCATAGTGGAATGAATTGCTTCAAATAGCTAATAATTCGTTCCAAATATGGCTGATAAACTTTATAGTCGTTAGCCTCACGCGCTCTTGCCCAAAAGTCTTGTGCTTCCGAAAGTGTTTTCTGAAAAGCAATAAAATCTTGTTCAGGAATATTGCCTGTCATATCAAAATCTTTACGTGCCTTTTGAAGCACAAGATGACCTAGATTATCTAATGATGAATCGTCAGCTTCCAAATCTTCTAATATCTTTTTTCGAGCACTTCCAGTTGAAACTTGGAATAACTTCTCAGCTAGATATGCGTCCATCTCTGCACGAAAATGTCCCGCATCCTTTGGCATCCCCGTCAAAGCATCCCAACCTGAAAGTGCAGCTATTTGTGTCAAAATAGTCTGCTCTTTAACTGAATCAAATAAATCGTGTTGTGTCGTCATATATAGCTCCTATTAGAATATTTTTAGTTAATAATCATTTTATCATTTCATTTGAAGAAATGTGTCATCATTTGTCATTATTTAGAAAACTGTCTTAATTAAAAATAAAAAGGAACTAGACCTGTTAGCAGATTTAGTTCCTTTTATTTTTAGTTTTGAAATTCCTGATTTCCCGCTGCTTTACCTAAACGATTATTAAAGGCCTTACCAATACCAATCGGCGGCATCTTTTGAACGTAAATCGTGGTTATCTGACTATCATCATCGTAAAAACGTAACCCAGCAAATAACTGTTCAGTAGCCGTTTCTAAGGTGTTTCCTAATGACCACGCCTGACGCTTCGTTAATCCCATTTTTTCAATCATATCATCTTGGGCCATTACAACATCATTTGGTGCAAGTACTTGTTTTAAGTCTAAGGCATCTAATTCGTCAAACATTACGACATTTTTGTCTGGGGCATAGTGGCGATATTTCATGCCTGGTGCCTTAGGTGTTACATTGCTCGCAACAGATTCTGTACTAGTTGCATCAATAACTTTCATTTGTAAAACATTTTCAAGTTGTGTTTGAGTCACTGCGCCTGGGCGTAAAATAATCGGTGTCGATATCGACATATCGACAACCGTTGACTCAACACCTACTTGCGTCGGTCCATCATCAACAATTCCGGCAATTTTATTTTGCATATCGTGCCACACATGCTGTGCTGTTGTTGGGGATGGCTTTCCTGATGTATTTGCGCTTGGTCCCACAATTGGTACACCAGCAGCACGAATTAACGTACGTGCCGCGTCGTTAGCAGGTAAGCGAAAAGCAACCGTCTGTAATCCACCGGTCACCAACATGGACACCTTTCCTGGTTTGATAGGTAGGATAATAGTTAACGAACCCGGCCAAAAATGGTCCATCAATCCCCTAGCTTGGTCAGAAATAGTTACAAATTCATCCAACTGTGCAGCGTCTGCTACGGTCATAATCAAAGGATTATCAGCAGGTCGTCCCTTAGCGACAAATACCTTTTTAATTGCTGATTCATTCGTTGCATCGGCTCCCAGTCCGTAAACTGTTTCTGTTGGAAAAGCAACTACTTCGCCTTTTTGAATAAGTCGGCTAGCTTCTTCAATATCATTTTTAGTGGTTTCAAAAATTTTTGTTTTCATTTTTCTACTCGAATCATGCGATCAAGACCTGCAAAATCTTGTCGCAAAGTTATCTTCGCTTTGGGCAATGCCGCTTGTAGTAACTGCTGTACTGCCTTTCCTTGTTTATAACCAATTTCAAAATACGCACGGCCATGTTCAGTTAAATGCGCATCTAATCCACGCGCAAGTTTTTCGTAAATTGCTAAACCATCATTTTCAGCAAATAAAGCTGTATGCGGTTCGAAAGTTAACACACTGTCATCCATCTCATCTTCATCACTATTAGAAATATATGGTGGATTACTAACAATAAGATCAAATTTCAATCCGCTTAATGCACTAAAAACATCGCTTTCAACAAAATGTAGATGTGATAAATTAAAACGTTGTGCATTCATTTCAGCTACCGTCAAAGCATCTTGAGAAATATCTGCGGCAAACCCTTTCACTCGCTGGTTCTCAAGCATTAATGTTTCAATAATTGCCCCACTACCTGTGCCAATATCTAACACAGAAACGGGATGTTTAGCATTACCAGCATCTTTCAAAATCCATTCAACCAGTTGCTCGGTTTCTGGCCGTGGAATCAACACACGTTCATCTACCATAAATTCACGGCCATAAAATGGTGCATGACCTAAAATATATTGTGGCGGCTTATTTTTAACTAATTCTGATACCCATGTGGGCCAAAGTGCCGCTAAAGCTGCCGGCATTTGTCGCGACATATTTGCTCGTAGCATACCATAATTAACATTCAGTGCTCCACTGAGAAGAAAATCAATATTATCCTTAGCATCTTCTGCCGGCATACCAACACTGGTCAGCTCTAAAAGAGCCCATTTTTTGGCCTCAAGCAATGAAATTTTTACTGTGGCTGAATTAACTGGTTTTTGAATGTCGTCCCATTCAAACCATTTTGGTGTGTTTAATTTGCTCGAAAGTACTTTGGAATCTGATTTAGATTTTTTAAACTGATCTGGCGTTTCAAAATGCTTTCCAGTCATTTGTTTAGTTCCGCCAACTTTGCTGTTTGATCTGCAATAACCAATGCATCGATAACCTCACCAAGTTCACCGTTCATAATACGATCCAACTTATTCAGTGTCAGACCAATGCGGTGATCTGTTACACGATTTTGCGGATAGTTGTAGGTTCTGATTCGTTCCGAACGATCACCAGTTCCGACCGCTGATTTCCGCTGTGCTGCATATTCAGATTCATTTTGTTGTGCATAAAAATCATAAACACGACTTGCCAATAACTTTCGGGCCTTATCACGGTTTTTAATTTGCGTTCTCTCTTCTTGCATCTTAACCATAATACCTGTTGGTTTGTGAATTAAGCGAACTGCTGTTGACACCTTATTGACGTTTTGTCCACCAGCACCACCTGAACGGAAAAATTCTTCTTCCAAATCTGATTCATTTAGTTCAAAGTCAATTTCTTCAAATTCTGGCATGACACCAACCGTTGCTGTGGAAGTATGAACACGTCCTTGCGTTTCAGTAGCCGGAACACGTTGCACTCGATGAGCACCAGATTCAAATTTTAGCTTAGAATAAACATTGTCACCCGTAATCATAACAGCAACTTCTTTATAACCACCAACTTCAGTACTGCTTTCATCAATGATGCTCAATGACCAGTTTTGACGTTCGGCATACCGACGGTACATGTCTAATAGGTCAGCAGCAAAAAGTGACGATTCATCCCCACCAGCTGCTCCACGTATTTCCATGATAATATTTTTATCGTCGTTAGGGTCTTTTGGCAACATCAAAACTTTCAATTGCGCTTCCAATTGTTCCTTTTCAGGTCTCAAGGTATTGAGATCTTCTTTAGCTAAAGGTGCCATTTCAGCATCATTTAAAAGTTCTTCGGCATCTTGAATATCTTGAATTACCTGCTTATAACGTGTATAAACTTCAACGGTTTGGCGTATTTCACCAGCTTCTTTAGAAAGCTTCATATAATGTTGACCATCATTCATCACTTCAGGATCAGCCAGTTGCTCATTTAGCTCATCATAGTGATCAACGACGGTTTGTAAAGATTGAAATATTGGATCCATTTTATTCTCCAGTAGAAGCTGCCAGTGCTGACACACTAACAACATTTTATTTTTTATGTACAGGGTCGATGGCCCCTTGATTCACTGATCATGGTCAGTTGAAAACATCTCAGCAATTTTATCTAAGTCGGGATTAAACCAATGGTGACGACACGTAGGAATATAAGCTTCATCGCCACCAATGAAAACTTGCGCACCTTCGCGTTGTGGTTTTCCATCAACAATACGTAATTGAGTCGTTGCCTTCTTGCCACAAAATGAACAAATTGTTTTCATTTCTTCTAATTTATCAGCTAATTCGATTAAGCGTTTTGAACCTTCAAACAAATGATTAAAAGCATCTTGTTTTAAGCCAAAAGTCATGACAGGAATATTAAGGTTATCAACAACATACGCTAGTTGATCAACCTGTTCAGCGGCTAAAAATTGCGCTTCATCAATTAACACTACTGCTAAATTATCATTTTTCATTTTTTTAATTAATTGATACAAATTTTGATCTGGTTGAACTGTCACTGCTTCACGAGACAAACCAATTCGACTAGCCACAACACCAACACCATTTCGTGAATCCACAATAGGTGTCATCAACAACACTTTCCGACCTTGTGATTCATAATTATGGGCGACCTTGAGGATTTCAATAGACTTTCCGGAACTCATTGCGCCATATTCAAAAAATAATTGTGCCATATCTTTACTGTGTTTAATCCATAGATTATAAACACTTATTCCCCTTTTTATTAGTTTGAATGAAGCCTGAGTACCATATATAAATGAATGATATTTTTGCTAAAATATTTATCCACACAGACATGCAGACACTGCTAATAATATTATACCAATATTTACAGCAACAAAAAAGCCACGATTAAGTGGCGCTATAATAAATCTTTATTCCGTTACTTCACGACGTACTGTTCCTGGCTTTAATAAATCAGCCCACGTTAATGTCTTAGATGTTTTATAGTTAACCAATTCATTTAAACGACTAACTGCGACACCATTAGTAGGCGATGAATCATGTAAAATGAATCCATTACCGAGGTAAATGGCAGTATGAAGGCGATCCTCAGTGTAAGTGCTTGGAGTAACAAGAATATCTCCTCGTTGCATATCAGACCATGCAACCTCAGTTCCTGTTTGTGCTAACAAAGTCGTAGAAGCAGCAGATTGCACCACTAATGGTAACCCGGCTTTTCTATAAAACCATGCAATGAATGATGAACAATCAAATTCATTCTTAGCTATAGAACTATCAGTACGACCACCTCCATAAGCGTAGGGGCTCTTTCCGACCAAAGTCATACCACCTGAAATAACTTTTTCAATAATCGTATTATCACTCTTAACCGAGGAAGCAATTTTTTTATAAGCTTTGACAGTATCATTCACGCCGTCATCATCGAAGTAATAATAATACCCGTCAATTTTTTTAAATCCGTACACCATTTCACTATTTTCAGGAGAAAAATAATATTCTTTTTTACCAATGGTTTGTAATCCTGTCAGTTTCTTTTTTGTTGTTTCTGAAATCAAATATGTTTTGCCAAGAGTAGTCGTTTTCATTATAACTTTTTCACCACTAACAGTTGTGAAATGTTGTGAACTACTTTTAACGGTCAGTTTCTTTAACCCTGTTGTTTTCAATACTTTTGTCGGTAACTCCTGAATACTTTCAGGTAGACTGATAATGTGTGTGGTAATTAGTACACCTGCTGCACCAACAACTATGGGTATTGTAATGAACACCCAATGCAGATGGCGCCTGCGTCTTCTTGACTTATATCTTGATGTTTTTTTTCTTGATTTCATTTATCTTAAATTCCTTCACAATAGCCAATTCCAACCCCAAAACATATCTTAACAGACGTACTTTACAAGAAGATTAAACTATACATAAGTTAGTGAAATGACTTTATATCCAAGATTTGAATGATTTTCTCCTTGGTAATTAAAGATGGTTTGTCTCGCAAACAGTATAACTCTATTTTAAGAAAGAGTCATACGTAGTAGTTCCCTTTAAATATTATCTCTTAGTTATACTAAAAAAACACCATAAATAATGATGTTTATTGAAGAAGTAATAATATAATAAATAATCTTATTCTTTTACCCAAAAACTACCAGCCATCTTTCTCACAACCGTTGTCATTTGCTTGGCAGATTGTACATCGTGCACTCTTAAAATGCGTGCACCACGATTAAACATCTCAGTGGCAGCCACTAAAGAAACGTCAGCCCTTTCATTTTTCGGTAAATTTAACAAGAATTTTGCCCATCCTTTATTGGACACAGCGGTCATCACAGGGCGCTTAAAACGTTGCAAATGATCGATACTATTCATCATTGCCAAATCTTGATTCATGTCCGAATTCTTTGCGTAGCCAATACCTGGATCTAAAGCAATTCTTGATTCATCGATTCCCGCACAACGCATTATTTTTAGATTTTCTTCAAACCACTCGCCCATTTCTGAAACGACACTTTTCACATTATCTGCACGTGGATTCCACATAGTCAGCAAGCCAACAGATTTACCAGCCAAAAAAGATAATTTGCGATTATCATCTGTAAAACCATTGACATCATTAATAATATCAATACCTAAATTGACAGCCTCTACCATAACCTCGTATTTATAAGTATCAATCGCCAATGCTACACTTGGAAATCTTTTTTTGATTTCAATAATATATGGCGCAACTCGTTCAATCTCAGTTTTCGGCTGCAGTTCCAAGCCTGCCTCAATATAACCTGGTTTGGTAGTTTGACCACCTATTTCAATAACATCTGCACCTTGTCGAATCATCTGCTCAACACGTAGCAACATTGTTTCTAAATCAGCAACATCCTCACCATTGTAAAATGACTCAGGGCTAACATTCAATACGCCATAAATAATACCATTATCATCGTACAATTTGTGTTTATTAGCTTGCCATAAATAATTATTTTGATTTAACCAGTTTACTAATTTTGGACTGTCTATTTTTTGATTCAGTGCTTTGATTGCACCACGACTTAGCCAGTAACCTGAGTCACTTGAAACCGCCTGAACCTCCAATAGAAATTTTTCCATGGGCTCGCTTAACTGGTCAACGCTAATCAAAGCGCCTTCTCCTTTGGCTTGGGATTTAGCTAAAACAGGGTTATTTGGTAATAAAACTTCAACTCTTGTCATAGAGCCCCCCTAGTTCTCGTAACAATGCTTTTGCAGCACGACCACGATGTGAAAAATTTACCCGTTCATTCATTGGCATTTCCGCAAATGTTTTACCATTTTCAGCCTCAAACAAGGTATCGAATCCTACTGAAAAGCTACCGCGCTCTTCAGATGCCAATGTGACTCCTCCTCGTCCAATCGCTTTTTGCGCACGACCGTCTGGTGTTAGTAAAACAAATAATGTTTCTAAATAAGCACCACGCGCCATCTCTGGCGTATATAGATTCAACAAGTACTCATCTTCTTCACGTATAGATTTCAATCCTAGTCTTTTAAATTCCCTAGCAATTGTTAATCCAAAACGTTCAGGAAACGCATCAAAGTAAGCCCCTGTATCATCAGCCAATATCCATTCGTTTGGCAAAAATTTTTGAATAAAACAAGCCTTAGCTAATGCATTCTCGTACTGATCATCTGTAGTTTCTGGTGGGAAGACCTGCTCATCGATAAATGAACGATAATTCAGTACATCAACACCAAATTCGGAAAATACTTGCTGAATCTCGCGTGTCTTTTCTGAGTTGTTGGAAGCAATTACTAATCTTTGCATGATTATTCCTTTTTATATAACTTGAATTTTGAACCTATTATCGAATAACACGCTGCATAAACTGCTGTCGCAATAGCGCATCTGTTTTTAATACCCCTCGGTACACACTCGTATTGGTCTGTGTACCTGGCCGATTAATACCACGCATTTCCATACACATATGGCGTGCCGTAATATTTACGGCAACTCCTTTTGGTTCCACAATGCGAGTCACTTCATCCGCAACTAATGTTGTCAAACTTTCTTGCACACTGGGACGACGAGCAGACCAATCAACTAAACGCGGCAGTTTACTTAAGCCAATAATTTTATGATTAGGAACATAGGCAATATCAACTGTTCCAAAAAAAGGTAATAGATGATGCTCACACATCGAATAAAATGGAATATTTTCAACAATCACAATATCCGTATCACTCTCAGTGGAAAACACTTTATAATCCTGAAATATTCTTTCACCAGTATGAGCAAATATTTCAGCATACGCCCTAGATACACGTGCTGGTGTTTCTAGTAAGCCATCACGTGAAACATCATCGCCAATTGTCGTTAAAACATTTTTTACATCTTTTTCTAAACGTTGATTTGTTTCAGTATCAAATATCTTCATGAAAACTCCCGATTTGTTGATTACTTACTTGACGCACCCAATTTTTATCTGTCGTTGTCGATATGAGTTGCTGTACTTCATGCTTTCGTTCAGGTAAAACCACATCTAACAATGGTGTTAAAACAAACAGTCGATTTGCCATCTCACGATGAGGAATAGTGAGTGTTTCTGTTGACCATTTTTCATCCCCAAACAACAGAATATCTAAATCAATGGTGCGAGGCCCCCAATGTTGTAAGCGCACTCTCTTTAACTTCTTTTCAATTTCTTGCAATACAGTTAACAAATTATAGGCATCTAAAGATGTATTCGCACGCACTGCAATATTGTAAAAGTCATCTTGCACCACGCCACCAACGGGTTGAGTTTCATAAATGGGCGACGTAGCTTCAATATCAATGTTCGGATTTTTATGTAATAACCTGATAGCTTGCTGCAAATTATCTGCACGATTCCCTAAATTTGATCCCAAACTTAAATATACAATTGTCATATCTGCCCTCTTTTTAACAAATCACCTTGTGTTCCACTAACTGTTATCACAAAAGGATCGTAAATTCCTGGTAACGGAATAGCGTGCTTCTTAACTGAAACTACAACTTTCTCAGCTAACTCAAAGTGCTTCAGTAAATCAAACAATATATCATTTGCCAATGATTCTATCAAATTGACTTGCGTACTAGTTACTTTTTTTTCAACTTCTTGATAGATATCGACATAAGAAATGGTCGTATTCAAATCATCATCGTGAACAGCTGTCTCAATCGGGTACGTTACCATCACATCAATAGAAAGTGGTTGCCCAAGCTGCTTTTCAGCAGCAAATACCCCATTGTAAGTATAAAAGCGCATATTTGGTAAATGAATAGTCCCCATTGTTTGTCTCCTTTACAATATAGCTTTTATTTTACCACGCTGATTACGGTTACCAAAAATATAATTTACAAGTTGGCTGGGTATCATGTTTGTAAAATTGTTCAGAACCTTTTAATGAAATCACCCACCACATATCCGTTCATGGTAAAATTATAAACATGAAAGTGGGGATATTATGACACTTAAAAGTTCAATTGCACGCGCCACAGCCAAATCTTCGTATTGGTTTTTAAGAAATGTTTTGCATCGTGGTGGAACCAGCTTGCCAGGTAAACTAGCTGTTTCAATCGACCCTAACATTTTAAAAACAATTCAACAAGATTTTGATTTAATTATTGTTACAGGAACGAACGGAAAAACACTTACGACAGCCTTAATCACTCGTGTTTTACAGGCAGGTGGATACCATGTAATTACAAACCCTTCTGGATCAAATATGATTCAAGGTATTACTGGTACGTTAGTGACTACTAAAATCAAAACATCACCAAATGGTAAAAAGCCACTAGCCGTGCTCGAGGTTGATGAAGCTAACGTTGAAAAAATTACAACAGCAATTCAACCAAAAATGTTCGTACTAACAAATATTTTCCGTGATCAAATGGACCGTTATGGTGAAATTTACACAACTTACGATAAGATTGTTGCTGGGATTAAAAATGCACCTGAGGCGCTTGTCTTAGCGAATGGAGATTCACCTATCTTTACGCGTGGTGATTTTACCAATACACGACGGTACTTTGGTTTTAATCAAATTGCACCATCAGATTACCAACCTAATGTTGCGCCAATAAACACCGATGGCATTTTGTCACCAACAGACAATTCTGTACTACACTATGATTTCATTACTTATGCCAACCTAGGAAAATATTTTAGTGTAACAGATGAATTTAGCCGCCCAAAACTAGACTACCAAGTAACAAGTATTGATGACCTAACACCTAGATACTCGACGTTTAGTATTGACAATACACCACTTCGTATTGAAATTGGCGGCTTATATAATATTTACAACGCCCTAGCAGCATTCTCAGTTGGTCGTGAATTTGGTGTAGCCCCCGAACAAATAAAAAAAGCATTTGAATCAAATGCTCAAATTTTTGGACGTCAAGAAGCAATTAACGTTGATGGCAAAGATGTCATTATTGTATTGATTAAAAACCCAGTTGGCACAAATTCAGTAATCGACATGATGTTAACTGAAAAAGATGAATTTTCTCTTTTAGCCCTATTAAATGCAAATTATGCCGACGGAATTGACACTAGTTGGATTTGGGATGCCGAATTTGAAAAATTACATGATACCAAAATTCAAGCAGTTGCCACTGGTGGTGAACGGTATAAAGACCTACGAGTTCGCTTAAAGATGGCTGGATTTGCAAACCAATCCGTATATGAAAATCTTTCAGAAGTTGTAACAGCTATCAAGTCATTACCAACCAAAAAGGTTTACATCGCTGCTACTTATACGGCCATGCTACAACTAAGAGAACAATTAAGTGCCAAAGGTTACATCAAAGGAGGTTTCTAATGGATGATTATGATATTTCTGTGGCTCATTTATACGGTAACCTAATGAATACATATGGTGATTATGGTAACATAATTGCTTTAACTTACTATGCTAAGCAAATTGGTGTATCGGTTGATTATCATTTGGTCTCTCTTGGGGATGAATTTAATGCTAACGCATATGATTTTGTCTTATTTGGTGGTGGACAAGATTATGAAGAGACTATTGTCGCCCATGATTTGAAATCTAAAGCGAAACCAATCCAAGATTATATTGAGAATGATGGTGCATTGTTGGCTGTCTGTGGTGGTTTTCAATTGTTAGGTAAATATATGCTAATGGCCGATGGCACAAAAGTCGATGGTATCGGTGTAATGGATCACTACACCACCAATATGCATGATGAAAAATTGACAACGCTAAAAGACGAGCGACTAACTGGTAATATTGTGATCAAAAACAACGAAACTGGTGAAACCTACCATGGATTTGAGAATCACCAAGGACGCACATTCCTAGGTGAAAGCGAACGTGCATTAGGTACTGTTGTTTCCGGTAATGGTAATAATGGTATGGATAACACCGAAGGTGTTATTTACCGCAACGTCTACGGCTCATATTTCCATGGACCGATTTTCACCCGCAACGGTAATTTAGCTAAGCGTGTCTTAACAACAGTCTTAAATAAAAAGTATCCGACTATTGATTGGCAAGCAAAGTTAAATGTGATTGAAACAGAGACATTTTAATAACCATAAAAAAGCAACAGCTGTCCGAACAGTTGTTGCTTTTTAAATATTTTTGTCCTGATTATTTTGTTTCTGATGTTCTTCAGCTTGTTGCTTCTTAACCTTAGTAACTTCTCTATGATACCAACGCATAATCATGACCAAACCCACTGTTGAAATCAACATGGCAATGACTACCCAAATAAAAAATAGAATTAATTTTGTATCTTGTGACATTATTATAACTAACACAGATTACCGTGCGACCTGCATTTTTCCTTTCAAATTACTATATGTACACAGCCACTAGGCTGCATTAGTTTATTCTGATAAATGGTAATAATACGTTGATACCGAAATATCCTCACGAGCAGCGAAAGCAGCGCGTAAACGAAGTGAATTTTGGTTATGCAAAATATTTTGCCATGGTTGTTTTGGTACAAATTGTGGAATTAATACTGTCACTGAATGATTGCGCTTTTTTGCTTGTTTAACTACAGCATCCACAAAGCTTAAAGAAGGCTTAACAATCGAGCGATAAGAAGAATGGATATCAACATAACGCACATCAGGAAAATCTAATTTAAATTGAGTTGATGTTTTCAACTCTTTTTTGGGATTAACATCAAAACTGACATGCATAGCCACTACGTAGTCTCCAATAGATTGCGCGTAATCAACGGCCTCCATAGTTACCTTCGTAATATTTGAAACTAAAACAATAACTGTTGCGCCGTCGTAATGGTGACGCTCAGCATTGTCATTTTTTAGATATTGTAAACGTAATTGTTTACCAATACTCATATAATGATGTTTAATTTTCAAGAACATAAACAAAATCATTGGCATAATGAAAAGGTATGGCCAAACATGTTCGATTCTCGTTGCAAAAAGTGTGATAACCAAAACGGCAGAAATAAAGGCACCAATAAAATTGATAATCGCCTTAACCACCCAATGTTGTGGTTTATTACGCCACCAATGAATAATCATTCCAGATTGCGATAGTGTAAATGGTACGAAGACACCAACAGCATATAGTGGAATCAAAGCATCTGTTGACCCATGAAAAATCATGATAAGCACAATTGCACCAAAGGCCAATGATAGAATACCATTAGAATACCCTAGCCGGTCTCCCCTGTCCATATAAAGATGTGGGAGATATTTATCGCGAGCTAAATTCAATGCAAGCATTGGAAAAGCAGAAAAACCAGTATTGGCGGCAACAGCTAAAATCATTGCCGTTGCAAATTGTACAACATAAAAACCAACGTGATACCCACCAAATGTTGTCGCAGCAATCTGCGATAACACGGTCGACTTACTATTTGGCGTAATACCTAACCAGTAACTCAAAAATGTGATACCACCAAAGAAAGTCGCCAAAATAACAGCCATTGTTGCTAATGTTGCGGCCGCATGTTTTTCTTTTGGTTCCTTGAAATTAGGTACAGCGTTAGAAATTGCCTCAACACCTGTCAAAGATGATGATCCGCTCGAAAACGCACGCATAAACAAAACCAATGATAAACCACTAAAACTTGTGCCAATTTTTGCGGCTGCATGATATGGCAATTGCCCAGTCAGTGCCTGGAAAACACCCCAAGCAATCATGGTTACTATTACCACAATGAAGAAATAAACTGGTACCATCAAAAAATTAGCGCTTTCACGTAACCCACGCAAATTCATACCAGTTAGCAACAAAACAATAATAATTGACAATGGCACCGTAAATGGTAGCGTAGCTGGGAAAGCGGCTGTAATCGCATCCGCGGCAGCTGAGGCGGAAACAGCCACAGTCAACATATAGTCAACAAGCAATGATCCACCAGCAATTAATCCCGCTTTTGCTCCCCAATTCTCACTGGCTACTGCATAAGCACCGCCACCTGACGGATAAGCGTGTATAATCTGCCGATAACTCATAACAATAGCAGCTAATAATACTAAAACAAGCAATGCAATTGGAATTTGTAACCATAATGCCACTGCACCGGCAGCCAATAAAGCAGTTGTAATCGACTCAGTACCATAGGCTACTGATGACAAAGCGTCAGATGATAAAAGTGCCAGTGCTTTGGTTTTAGATAATGATTGACCACCTTCATCAAGTGTCTTCAAGGGTTTTCCAATTAAGGTCCGTTTGATATTTTCAAACATATCGTTTCTCTCAATACAATTATTTATTACTCAACATATTCTACGCCATTTCTTGTACTAAAAAAAGCCGTCTATGTGACGACTCGATGACATTTGCATTGATTGTCTGTTTTTAAACTTTAGTTATATTTATACCACATCGAGATGCAAATCGTTTTTCTTAGTTTTGCCAAGCTTTTTCAAGACATAGTAGAATACCAATCCTGCTACAGTTGGTACAACGGCCCCAAAGACAACCATTAAGAGAAAACCACGCAAATCAGTTGTTGCTAAAGCAATAGGTGCAATAAAACCATTCAAACCCAATCCAGCAATTGCATAAGGTACTTTAAAACTGAAAACACCTACAGCAAATACAGCTGAAACACCAGCAATGAAAGCTGGACCAAAAAGCAATAATGGACTCTTTAATAAATTAGGAAACTGAACTTTTGGTGTAACAATTACTTGTGCCAAGTTAGCACCTAAATTATTTTGCTTCCAGCCCATAGCTGTATACATTACAAATCCTGCAGTTGTACCGACAAGAGCTGCCCCACCTGACAATGGATCTAACATAACCGCAATTGCCAAAGCCGCGGATGAAGCTGGTGTCATTAAGAATAAGAACCACACCACAGCAACAACGAACGCACCTAAGAATGGATTGATTTTCATTGTAGAAGCAAGTTCTTCAGAAACCCAATTCAAGAAAGGTGTTGTTACAGAAGCTGTAGCCAAGCCAAAGAACGTTCCAACCAATACCGCTCCCAAAGGAACTAGCATCATATCCAAAGGCGTTTTACCGGTCAACCAATTACCAACTAGTACCGCAACTAGGGCTGCTAATACAGCCGAAACAGGTTGTCCAGATGTCATAACCAATGAGCCTGCAGCCTGATCAGCAACCCAGCCGGTTGCTGTATGTGTTGCTGGAGCTACCGCTGACGTGAAATAAACAGCGTTGGATCCAACCGTGGCTGCAATCAAAGCTGCCCCAGTTGTCAAAATATTTGCCCGCATCATCATCGCAATACCGACTCCTAAGGCTGGGGCCAACATCTTTTGGCCCATTAAGCCAGCCTGAATTAGTGGGGTATAATGAAAAATACTTCCAATAGACGACATCAAGAGTCCCATACCGAGGACAGCCAAAATGGCGTTTGAAATTCCTTGTGAAACATCAAAAACAACTTCACTCACTTTACGTGGCTGTGCTTTCATATCACTTACTGTTTTGGCCTCTTCTTTGGCCGGTGTTGTAGACAATGGTGCATCCATGGTCTTATCCTCCTGTATTATCAACAATAATTTGCTCTCCACCATAATTGTTCGCACAATTATTATGGTAAAACTATAAGAAAAAAGGAAGCGCTAGATAAACTAGCGCTTCCTAAAGTATGTCGAAAAAATTCAACAACTCCACGCCAGCCTTTCTTCAAGGCTGGCATCAAAAAGTAGACCAACCGAGAAGTCAAATAATAATGACGACGTTGATCTTAATGACTTGTGTGAAGTTAGTTGAACTTAAACTTTTCATAAGAGTTTTTTCCTTTTAGTTAATAAAATTATTATGACACGACAAATATAAAATGTCAATAGTCTAATTATATTAATTTAAAACACATTTATAGAAAAGGTTTTATTTTTACAAACGTAAACCATTTCCCCTAATTTTAGATATAATAGATATTACAATTACTTAAGGGGAAGTTACATGAATTTACTAGAAACTATTCAGAAAAGAATACCTTATCGTTATGGTGTTTTGTTAGCAATCATTCTTCTGATTATTGCTTTAAAGCAGTTTATGTCTTTGCTGTTATTAACAATTATATTTTCTTACCTAGCTATGAGTGTTGCTAAGCCATTAGCTCATTTTTTGAAAATATCTCGGGCTGTATCAATTGCGTTAGTTTACATTATTTTTATCAGTGTCGTTTCATTAGCCATTCAACACGGCGCTGCTACGCTAATTGAGCAAATCAAGAGTATGATTACTTTGGCCATGAATTGGAATTGGCAAGACAATGCACTGTTGCAAAATGTATACAAAAACGTTAATCAATATACTTCGATTTTTAATAGTAAAAATTTAATTTCTGAGAGTTTATCACAATTAAATCATATTGGACACGTGATTTATCAATTGGTGTTAGCGCTACTATTTAGTTTTATATTTAGTATGACTTATCCAAAATTACGCTTGTGGAGCATGAATTTTTTACATAGTCCATTCAAAAAATTTTTTGGTGAGTTTTATATTATCGTCCACCGTTTTATTATTATTTTGGGTAAGTTGTTTGAAATCCAACTCATCATTTGTACCATCAATACGGCGCTGATGTTCTTAGTGCTATTGTCATTGCATTTCCCCTATTTATTAGGATTTACTATTTTAATTTTCGTGTTGGGATTAATTCCTGTATTTGGGGTCGTTATTTCATTAGTGCCTTTGACTATCACTGCTTTTATCATTGGTGATTGGGATACCGTGATTATCATTGTAATTGCTGTTGCTTTAATTCATCTGTTCGAGTCTTACTTTTTACATCCTCACCTAATGTCTCAAAAAACACACATGCCAATTTTAATTATCTTATTAAACTTAATTATCATGGAACATTTTTTTGGTGTTTGGGGTCTAATTATTGGATTACCCATTTTGACTTTCTTACTTGATTTTTTCCAAATACAAAAATTCAATCATTAAAAAAAGATGAACCGCAAGGCTCATCTTTTTTGTTCATTAATATTAGCAGTCCTTTTTTTTAATTGTTGAACCGCCTCATTGATTTCATAAATATCATCTGGACTAGTACGGCAACAACCGCCTATTAAACAAGCACCTGCTTCATACCAAGTGGGTACTAGTTCAGACCAGTTTATCGGTCCATGATCTGTAACCCATCTCTTACTTATTGGATCATATGTGTCACCCGCGTTTGGATAAACGATTATTTTCTTTTCTGTGTATGGTGCTATATTATGAAGTGCTTTTATAATATTTTCAGGAGCCGTACAATTCACACCTATCGCTCGAATTTGTTCATTCTGATTAAAATAAGAAATCACTTCTTTTAAAGATGTTCCATCCCACAAATGTTCTCCCAATTCCGTTGAAAATGACAAAAATATAGGTATTTTTGAAAATTCAGTACTTATTAGGTCGACGACCGCTTTGGCCTCTTCAAAATTAGGCATTGTTTCTAATAATAAAACATCTACATTATCTTGAACTAGACGATTGACACGCTCCCGATGAAAATCTTTATATTCTGACTGAGAAAGCTGGTAGTCCCCTGTGTATTCCGCGCCATTCGACAAGTATGCACCATATGGTCCTACGGAACCTGCAATCAATCCACTCTCCTGTCTTTGGTTTGAATCACTTAAGGCTTCCTTGGCCAAGTCAACGGCTAAATCAATTAGTTCATATCCCCTTAATTGATCACCGTTTGGAAATGGTATGTGTACTTGATAAGTATCAGTAATCGCCAATTGCGCACCAGCATTAAAATAACTTTTATGAATATCACGCACAATTCCTGGATTCTGAATCAATGCCGAGGCTGACCATAGATTGTTATTAACTTCAACATGCTTTTTTTCTAATTCACTTCCCAAACCACCATCTAATGTTACAATATTATTTTCAATAATATGATCTACCTTTGTCATTTATCAATAACCTGCCTTATTTTAGAATTTGCTGTTTTAACTGATTGGTGTTTTGGCCACCATTTAAAGCGAATATAGTAATAAGCATAGACACCCAACACAAATGGTATTGACCAAATTAGTGCGTCTCTTTGGTTAGGATCAAAAATCACTAAAATGACAGAAAGTGACGAACCAATAAAACCAGCTAATGGTAATACTGGGTACGCCCATTTAGGATAACGTAGTTCATTGATACGATCTTCCTTTTTTAAAAGCCGATAGTACTTAAAATGTGACCACGCAATAGCAATCCAGACAAACACAACAGCCAAACCAGAAATCGAAACTAAAATTAAATATAACGAACCCGCAGCTACAAAACTTGAAAAGAGTGCCAACAATCCACCTGCCAAACTTGCTATTAGCGCCACAACAGGAATACCATTTCTATTGGTTCTTTCAAAAACTGGACTGATTAAGTTTTCATGACTCAAAGACCACAACATACGAGTTGACGCATATAATCCCGAATTAGCCATAGACAATATACCCGTCAAAATAACAAAATTCATAATATCGGTAGCGTACGGTACTCCTACCATGCTGAATACCGTAACAAATGGGCTCTCCGTTAGACCAGCTTTCTCATAAGGAATAATCGCCGCTAGAATAGTAATACTGCCAATAAAGAATACTACTTGTCGCCACCAAACAGCTTTTATGGCTTTTGGAATGGCTTTTTCAGGGTTAACAGCCTCCCCTGCTGTGATACCCATTAATTCTGTACCACTAAAAGCAAAGTTAACAGCTAGCATGGTTGTAAATACTGCGCCGATCCCATTAGGAAATGCACCATGACTAAAAATATTCTGAAAACCGACTGGTGTTTTCGTATTTGTGTGCACAATACCTGTTAAAATCGACACGCCAATAAATAAGAAAACAATAATAGCTACAACTTTGATAGCTGCTAACCAGTACTCACTTTCACCAAATATTTTTACTGAGAAAACATTACTGAGTAAAATAATAAGAATAAAGAAACCTGAAAACGCCCATACGGGGACATGCGGAAACCAATGTTGCATAATTATTCCAGAAGCGGTAAATTCAGACCCCAATGCAATGGTCCATGTTAACCAATAAGAGATGGCCACTAAAAACCCAGTCGCTGGACCAATTAACTTTTGCGCATGGTAATGAAAAGCGCCTGTTTGCGGCATAGCTATAGATAATTCAGCAACACTTAACATAATCAAATAAACTAGAACAGCGCCGATAGTATAAGCTAAAATTGTACCCAATGCCCCGGCAGTATGAATTGTGTAAGCTGAAGATAAAAATAGACCCGTTCCAATACCACTGGCTAAACCTATCATTTGTATTTGTCTTGCGCTCATAGCACGTTTTAATGTTGTTTTCGTCATGAATATTTTCCTTATTATAAATAAAAGCTTCTGTAATGTAATTTTATTGTTAAACCATAAGGCATTCATCAAGATTACTTCATTGCTGTTTTACCGATTTTTTAATCATCACTTAATTACTAGATATCTCAGAAAAGACTAGATCGCGCGCATCTTCCAGATTTTGTAACGCTTCAAGGGTTTCCTTTTCATTACGTGTTTTCAAACCACAATCTGGATTGACCCAGAACTGATTATGATCAATAACTTTCAAGCCACGACGGATATTGTCCGCAATTTCTGCAACTGAAGGAATACGAGGTGAATGAATGTCATAAACACCTAACCCAATTTGCTTATCATAATGTGCATCTTCAAAAGCTGAAATAATTTCACCATGTGAACGCGAAGTTTCAATGGAAATCACATCAGCGTCTAATCCGGAAATAGTACTGATAATATCCTCAAAATCTGAATAACACATGTGTGTGTGAATCTGCGTCTCATCCCGCACACCAGTTGTAGTGATTTTAAATGAATAAATTGCTTCGTCCAAATAATCTTGCCAGTTACGTTGTTTCAATGGTAGCCCTTCACGCAAAGCTGGTTCATCTACTTGAATAATCTTAATACCAGCCTTTTCCAAATTAATAACTTCTTGACGCAAAGATAAGGCAATCTGATTCTGAACTGTAGCCCGTGGAATATCATCACGTACAAATGACCAATTAATAATTGTTAATGGCGCAGTTAACATCCCCTTCACGGGTTTATTAGTTTGCGCTTGTGCAAAGGCAGATTCCTTAACAGTAATTGGCTCAGTATAATCAACATCTCCAAAGATAACTGGTGGACGAACGCCACGAGAACCATAGGATTGAACCCACCCATTTTGTGTAGCAAAGAAACCAGCTAGTTTTTGACCAAAGTATTCTACCATATCAGTGCGTTCAAACTCACCATGGACCAGAACATCTAGACCAATGTCTTCTTGTAGCTGTATCCAACGCTTGGTTTCTGCTTCAATGAAATCATTGTATTGTTCCTCAGACAGTTCACCCTTACGCCAGGCAGCACGCTTAGCTCGTACATCGGCTGATTGCGGGAATGATCCAATTGTAGTTGTTGGTAACAATGGCAGGTGCAAACTGGCTTGTTGCTTCTTAGAACGTTCTGCATACTTTGAATCGCGCTCGAACCGTTCTTGTGATAAATGTTGTATGGCTTCTTGCACTACTTTGTTATTCCGGGCTTGTGAACTATTCAATGCCTCCAGAGCAGCGGTATTCTGTTCAAATATTGATTTCACATCATCGCCATTCAACTTCTTAGTTAAAGCAACTAACTCTTGCACTTTCTCGTCAGCAAATGCTAATCCACCAAACAGTTCAGGACTAGCCTTAGTTTCATACTTTTTTGTAATGGGTACATGAAGCAACGTATTGGAAGGCTGTAACCATAGTTTTGGTGCTAACGTACGTAGTTCTTCAGCAAAATTAGCTTTTTCTTGCAAATTAGCGGTCCAAACGTTGTGCCCATCAATTATGCCTGCTGCCAATATTTTGTCTTCTGGAAATCCAAACTTGCGAATATTATCGAAATTTTCACCGTTACCATGAACGAAATCTAATCCGATCGCTTGTACGGGTAATTTAGTGACTGCCTGATAAGGATCAATTGAATCAAAATACGTTTGCAACTCAATGTTTAATTGCGGTGCCACCTCATTCAAATACTCAGTAGCACGACGATATGGTTCCACGTCAGCTTCATCCACTGCTTTGACTAGCGTGGGTTCGTCTAGTTGGACCCATGTCACACCAGCTGCTTGTAGCTCCTTAAATACCTGTCCATAGAGTGGTAAAATTTGTTCTAATAATTGATTAATGTCAGATGAAGCAGATACATATTCACCTCTCAACTTACCAAGCTTGATCAATGTCACCGGACCAACAATGACAGGCTTACCATTGATATCTAATTCATCTTTAGCTTCCTGCCAGTACTTTAACCAACGATTTTCTAACAAACGTGGGGTTGTATTATCAAATTCAGGAACCGTGTAGTGATAATTGATATTAAACCACTTTGTCATATCCGCAGCCACATTGTCTTTGTTCCCCCGAGCCACTGCAAAATATTCATCTAAAGTTAAGGGACGATCGTAACTACCAAACCGAGTAGGAATTAAGTTAAAAGTAGCTATCGTATCTAATACATGGTCGTAGTTTGAATTGTCCGCGACAGGAACAATATCCAAGCCAAATTCAATTTGTTTTTTTAAATTAATCAAACGTAGTTTTTTAGCAGTTTCATTAAACTGCGCTTCATCTATTTTACCTTGCCAATAAGATTCAAGTAGTTTTTTCCACTCACGGTGTTCGCCTAGTCTTGGGTAACCTAAGTTTGATGATTTTACTGTATTTGTCATGTTTTTCTCCTAATTTTAAATAAGCTTGTAATTGACAAATAGCTTCATTTAAACCGATCAACCGAACCACTACCGGTAAGAAAAACAGCCGTTAGAATTTTATTAGCATGCAAGTAATAGACTTTTCGACATGTTACTTTCATGAGCTTCTTCTTTCGTTTATTGCATCAAAGCGTTAATTTTTTTGATTGAATGTGCTTATTAATTTCTGGCAACATTATCTTCAAAACATTTGGTTGATTCATCGCATACAAATGAATACCGTCAACCCCATGATCTAACAAATCATGAATTTGCTCCAATGCATATTCAATTCCAGCCTGTTGCAGGGCTTCTGGTTGATTTTCATATTTATGAACAATCTTTGCCAAGCGTGCCGGTAAAGATGAACCAATCATATAAGTAATACGTTCGACTTGCGCACGACTAATGATAGGCAAAATACCAGCAGATACTGGTACCTTAATATAATTTTCCTTCAGTGCCTCTTGCATGTTATAGAAAACACCATTATCGAAAAATAGTTGAGAAATTAGAAATTCTGTACCACTAATCACTTTTTCTTTAACCCCAGTTACACTAATTCCTGTCATTGGATTATCAACGTGTCCTTCGGGATAAATTGCTGCACCAATATCAAACCGTCCGTCTTTTTTAATCTCTTTAATTAAATCTTTTGCAAACGGATAATATTCATTCACATAATCTTTTGTCGGTGTGTCACCGCGAAGTGCAAATATATTTTCAATGCCCGCCACGCTTATCTTTTCAAGATTATCCTTTAAACTGCTTGGTGTTTGGTTAATACCAGTGAGATTGTGTAAAGCTGTTATACCGCAATTTCTTTCGATATATTCCGCAATCTCTTTAGTCCTTTTATGATTACTACCGCCGCCTGCACCATATGTCACACTAATATAATCAACGCCAGTTTCTTTTGGATTTACTTTTTGTAAAGTTTTATACAAAGCGTGTAGTCCATCTTCTGTTTTTGGCGGAAATATTTCAAAAGACAGCACTGGAGCTGACTTCTTTTTATAAATGTCCGTAATTCTAGTCATAGATATCCTCTCAATTTTTACTACCAAATCAGTGAAAATTGAGTTAATATAACCGCATCAACGGCTCCACTGCCATTTAAATAAACTGCCGTCGTCATTTTATCAGTGTGTAAATAATAAATTGTTTGATTATTTACGCGCACAATCTTCTCTCCTTGCTAATTAAACTCACCTTAGCAAACTCTCTACTCTTAAAACATAAAAAATCCCGCAATCCGAAAAAATTCAGATTGCGGGACGATTTCTCGTGTTACCACCCGTTATTCGTATGCTTTGTTGCACACCTTAACTTCAGTCTTCCAATACAGGATTAGAAAACCAAAACAGCTATAACGGGCTTTCCCGGCCATAGTTTACGTCGCTTTGATTTCAAAAATCATAACACGCTCACTAAAGCGAAACTCCAAGACCATCTTCATGATATGACATTACCTGTTCTCACCAAACACGGGCTCTCTATAAATGTATCAATCACTACTCATCTTTTCTTCGTATAAAACTATTCAATCTTTGCCACAAATGAATCAAACAATAATTGAGCATCTGGATTGTCCATCAATAACATTTCTGGATGCCACTGTACTGCATAAATACGTCGTGATTCATCCGAAAATGCCTCTACAACGTTATCCGAACTCATGGCGTCCAGCTTCAACCCATCTGCCAATCTTTTCACTGCTTGATGATGAAAAGAATTGACAAGTGATTTTTCATCAAAAATATCACTCAGCCAACTTTGACGTTGCAATACTATATGGTGTGTTGGTACATGCCATTTTGTCGGATATTGATTATGCTTTACTGACAAGCCGTCATACTGACTACCTAAATCTTGGTACAAGGTGCCACCCAGTGTAACATTAATAATTTGCAATCCACGACAAATACCGAGAATTGGTTTTTCTTGTTTAAGCGCTTCGATTACCAGCGCCACTTCAAAAGCATCACGTCGAGCATCAGTTTCATGTAAATTAATATGTGGATCTTCACCAAAATACACTGGTGAAACATCTTGACCGCCTGCTAATAGCAAAGCATCTACTGAATCGATATATGCCTTAGCCAACTTTATATCACCGATTGGGAACACAATAGGTAGCGCATTCGCACCGCTAATACCATCAATATAATTTTTTTGGATATAGTCGACATAATTGGTGCCAAAATGAGCATTCGCATGAACAAGATTATTACTTGGTATACCTATTTTTTTCATCTTTCCACTCACTTTGCATACTTATAGTTCTGATAACCAATTAAGGGATAATCTAAGTTTTTAACCGATGAGCGTAATAAGTGAACATTAGATACTTGATACAATGGCGTAACACCATTTAAATCATTGTTTAACTTGGCTGCTTGTTGTTCCAACTTATAACGGGCGTCATTGGCCTCATGTTGCTCAGAAACCTTGTTGATTATCCTCTCATATTCCGAATTAGTCCAATTTGTAAAATTAATCGCGCCCTTCGAATAAGCTATATCCAAGAAATCAATGGGATCATTATAATCTGTTGACCATGTTAAAGTTCCAGCCTGAAAATCATGATTTTCAAAAGCGGAAATTTCAGCGTTTAATGGCAACTGCTTTAGGTTAATTGTAACATCAGGCAATGTTGCTTCAATGCTCTGTTTCAAGTAAACCCCTAATGCCTTATAAGCATCGGTGTCAGCTGTATTAAGCGTAATTGTAATTTTTTGTTGATTTAATTCTGATTGCGCTTGTTTCAAATACTTTTGAGCCAATGCCTTATTATATGGCAGCGACAAGTTCGCATTGAAATCTTTACCATCTACTTTTACTTCACCACTTGGCACAATTGATTTGGCAGGTGTTGAACCATCAGCCAACGCTGACTTTGTTAACTCCTTACGGTTTATTGCTAAACTCAAAGCTCGCTTGAGATTTGTATTGCTGACTGTCTTATCAGCAGCATTCCAAACAATAAACGCCACACGTCCTTTTTGTGTTGATTTAATATCAGTAGCATGGCTCTTCTTCAAATCTGTTAAAATACCACCAGAAATTTCTGTTTCGTCGACCTTCTTCGCTAAATATTGCTTAGAAGCTAGCGTTGCATCAGTGACTTGAGTAGCCTTAATGGTATCATAATGAACACTTTTAGCATCAGCATAATACTTATTTTTGACAAATTCCCAAGTCGTTGATGATTGGTTCCACTTTTTAATCGTATAAGCACCATTTGAGACAGTCGTCTTAGCTGTTTGGCCATACTTGCTACCATATTCTTTTAATTTATCCGAATTAATTGGATACAGTTGGTTAGCCAATATAAAATTAAAATAAGGGACTGGATGGGATAGTTCGATTTTCACCGTGTATTTGTCTGGTGCACTAATACCAAGTTTATTAACGTTTTCTTTATTATTATATACAGCATCATACCCAGCAATATCCTTAAAATGGTTAGCACGAGTAGATTTTGTCGCTGGATTTACTTGACGTTTAACTGAATTAACAAAATCAGACGCCGTTACTTGTGAACCATCAGACCACTTTTGATTCTTCTTGAGCTTAATTGTATAAACCTTATTACCTTGGGTTGGTTGAACTATTTTTTGGGCGACCCCCGGAATAATTTTGCCATTAGCAGATGTTGTATAAAGCCCCTCAAGTGTTTGCACTTCTGCCCAATTCGCACCAACTTGATCAGCTAGATTTGGATCCAACGTTGAGATGTTGTTTTGAACAGCAACTCTTAACGTATGACCTTTGGCTGATTTTGACGGACGCGTTGTAGCATAAATGCCAGCAACCACAATAATAGCTACTGCACCAATGACTATTTTTTTATTCATATTCTTTCGCTCCCAAATACATTAATAGTGTCATTTTAACATGCCTATAACTTAATAAAAGCAATAATCACTATTAAATGCTGTTAAATCTCTCCCACAGTAGTAAACACTACTTATTTAACATATGATAACGCTTCGTCTAAAGCGTTAATTAAATCATCTACATTTTCAATACCAATTGAAATACGTATCAAATCTGGTGTAATACCCGCTGCTTGCAACTGCTCATCATTTAACTGGGCGTGTGTTGTTGATTTTGGATGAATAATCAAAGACTTAGCATCCCCAACATTAGCCAATAACGAGAAGATATCTAAGTTATTTATCAATGTTTCTGCACCAGCTTCGCCAGCTTTTAAGCCAAATGTGAAAATCGATCCAACACCGTTCTTAAAGTATTTGTCAGCGAGTGGCTTGTATGGAGAATCATCTAATTCTGGATAACTGACCCAAGCAACTTTGTCATTATTATTCAAGTAAGAAACAATTTTACGTGTGTTTTCTACATGGCGCTCAACACGCAAAGATAATGTCTCTAGTCCTTGCAACAGATAAAACGCTGATTGTGGTGATAATGTTGCGCCTGTATCACGTAAATGTTCAGCACGAATTTTAGTGACAAATGCGCCACCTTTTAGATCGGCCCAAACAATACCGTTGTACGATGGTGTTGGCGTGGTGAAATCAGGATAGCGTCCTGAGGCCTCGTAATCGAAATCTCCTTTTTCAATCACTACCCCACCCAATGTTGTACCATGTCCACCAATAAACTTAGTAGCTGAATGAACAACTACATCAATGCCGTATTCCAGCGGACGAGTCAAAAATGGTGTTGCAAAAGTAGAATCCACAATAGAAATAATACCATGTTTTTTTGCAATTGCTGCAACGGCTTCAAAATCAATAATATTTATTTTGGGGTTTCCTAAACTTTCGAAGAAAATAACTTTTGTATTATCTTGAATAGCCTTTTCAAAATTTTCAGGATCATCTGGGTCAACAAATGTTGTATCAATAGATAACTTCTTCAATGTTTCTGAAAACAACTCGACCGTGCCACCATATAACGTTGATGCGGCAACAATATGATCGCCAGCTCCAGCGACATTCAATATTGCTGCGGTAATTGCAGCTGCACCAGAAGCTAACGATATAGCCGCTGTACCACCTTCGAGCGCTGCAACTCTTGCCTCAAAAGCCGAATTTGTTGGATTGGTTAACCGCCCATAAATATTGCCAGCATCCGTTAAAGCAAATCGCCCAGCAGCTTGTTTAGCATCCTTAAAGACAAAAGAAGTTGTCTGATAAATTGGTACAGCACGCGCACCTGTCGCTGAATCTGGCTCTTCTTGGCCAGCATGAAGTTGTAGTGTTTCAAATGCGTATTTTTTTTCTGGATTAGTCATAGAATATTTTCCTCATGTGAGTTATTTTTATGCAACATTTAATAAACTTATTACTGATACCACATTCGTGTTTGTACTAAACCACAACCAAGAAGTGTACTTAATGCTCGTGTTGTCTCAAAAAATCGATTAGGCGTTGTTGCTTGCATCTTTCTACTCCTTACAAATATCACACCATATATGATGTATTCATCTATCCCCAAACTTCATCGAGGATTTCTTTAACAAGTGCTAACTTAGCCCATTGCTGTTCTTCTGTTAAAATATTACCTTCTTCAGTAGAAGCAAATCCGCATTGTGTTGACAACCATAAACGATCCAATGGTAAATATTTTTCCGCTTCATGGATTCGCTTAATAATATCTTCCTTCTTTTCTAATTCACCTGTTTTAGTTGTAATCAAGCCGAGAACAACTTTTTTATCCCCTGATACTTTAGCCAAAGGTTCAAAGCCACCTGCTCGTTCTGAATCATATTCTAGGAAGTAACTTGATACATTTTCTTGCCCAAACAATTCATCAGCAACTGCGTCATAACCACCAGAAGCTGCCCAATCTGAATGATAGTTTCCGCGACAAATATGTGTGTTAATGGTTAAATCTTCTGGTAAGTTAGCAATTGCACCATTATTCAAGTCTAAATACAACGCCTTTAGTTGTTTAAAATCAAATCCTGATCCAGCCATTTTTTCCCAGAAATCAGCATCTACTAACATACCCCATGTACAGTCATCTAATTGAACTGTTTTAGCACCTGCTTCATACAATGCAAGAATCTCTTCATGATAAACACGCTTAATATCTGCAAAAAATTCTTCGTCAGAATCATAGAAGTTCGATACAACATTAGCATTTGTGCCACGAACTAGTTCCGCATAAAATTGAGATGGGGCCGGAATTGTAATTTTGGCCTCTACGCCCGCTTCATCAGCAAGTGCTTTGAGAAACTTAAAATGTTTAATAAATGGGTGTACATTGGCGTCAAAGCTCAATTTACCATTTAAGCGTGCTGAATCATCACGTGTTTCCTCATGAGCGAAGAAGTAACCTTCTCCGTAGCTTAATCTTTCAACGCCACCAAATCCCCAGAAATTATCCAAATGCCAATATGAGCGACGGAATTCGCCATCTGTTACTACTGCTATTCCAGCAGCCACTTGTTGATCAACCAAATGTGCAATCGTTGAATTTTCAACACCTTCAAGTTCTTCTTGTGTTAATTTACCAGCTTCAAAATCTTGCCGTGCTTGTTTTAATTCAGCTGGTCGTAGAAATGAACCAACATGCTGAAATCCTAATGCCTTTAGTGTCTGTGTTGTCATAATTTTTCCCCTGTACTTTTTTTAGCAGTTTCGCGACAATAAAAAAATCCCGCAGTCTAATTAATTTAGACTGCGGGACGACTCGTCGTGTTACCACCCGGTGTTTATGTGTCGACAAATAGCCTACACACCTCAATATCAATCATCTTTATTATGCTTCGAGAACATCTGTACATAATATTGAGAATTGATGTCGCTATATCGGGCTCTCCCGGTTATCGCTTGCGTCGTTTCAACAAATGAATCAGCGTGCGTTCGCAATAACAGTAACTCCAAGACCATTTTCATGTGTTCGCGATGTCTACTTTCACCAAACGTAAACTCTCTTTTTAACGCTACAACACTACTTATCTTTTCTTTGTTAAAATAATCATACTATATTATAATAATTTGTCAATACTTTTTTCATTAAACGTTAAACAATTTTACGCTCAAACGCATCACTGGAAATACCTTGTGCCAAGATGATTTTTGCCCATTCTTTAGCTGAATGTAAGCTATGATCTTTATAGTTACCACAACTTTCGATTTCTGCTGCGGGCACTTCGGTTACTTCATCACTAACAATTTTTTCCAATACTTTTTTGAAAACCTTGGCTAGTGTTTCAGAATCATAATTTACCCAAGAAATAACGTGGAATCCTGTACGGCATCCAAATGGTGACATATCAATAATGCCATCAATTTCATCACGAACAAGACCCGCAAATAAATGTTCTAACGTATGTAATCCACCCGTTTCAATAGATGTTTCATTAGGCTGTGTTAAACGCAAGTCGTAGTTTGTAATGCTACCACCATTAGGACCAGCTTGTGTTTCAATCACACGCACATAAGGTGCCTTAACCTTTGTATGATCCAAAGTAAAACTTTCAACAACTGTTTCTGACATTATTTTTCTCCTTCAAGATAAGATAGTGGCTTAATGACTTTCGCCTTTATGCCATACTACTTCTTAGTGACATACTACTTCTTAGTGACATACTGTTGGAACGTTTTTGCGCGGTACAACGTTGCCAACATTTTATCTGTCTTTTGATCTTTATTTTTAGCCGCGGTTATTATTATATTAACATTTTACAGGTGTGATTGTTAACACATGTGTTCATTCTCAAGCAAGTTCCTCATCAGCAATATGTTTGATCAACGCTAATTTTTTCCATTGATCAGGAATCGTTAAGATATTTCCCTCTTCCGTTGAAGAAAATCCACATTGTGTTGACAGAGCCAAGTTAGACTTGGGCACATAGTTTGCTGCCTCGTCAATTCTGGCAACGACTTCATCAACATCTTCCAAATCTGCTGACTTAGAAGTTAACAATCCTAATACAATTTCAACATTTTGACGATTGTTGTATATTTCTTTCAAAGGCTCAAAGCCACCCGAACGATCATTATCATATTCTAAGAAAAAGGCATCATAGTTAAGTTGGCCTAGATATTTTGCAATCGGCTCATAACCGCCTTCAAACAAGTAAGTCGACTTAAAGTTACCACGACAAATGTGTGTTGCTAATTTCAAGTCCTCTGGCAAGCCAGCCAATGCCTTGTTAATTACATAAACATCATCGGCTGCTGTTTTTTCAAATTTTGCACGCTCCTCGGGATTGTCAGCATTAGCGTTCAATTGCGCTATCAAGTATGCCCAAGTTGTATCATCAATTTGTACATAACGCGCGCCTAGATCATAGAACTTCTGCAGTGTATCATGATAAGCTTGAGCTAAATCGTCTAAAAATTCTGACCATGAATCATAATATTTTGACCATAAATCAGAACGGTGATCGCGATTAATAATCAAGCTCGGTGATGGAATCGTTTGTTTTGGCTCCACCCCTTCAGGCGTCACTGACTTCAAATATTCAAAATCCTTAAAGAATGGATGGTCTAAATTAGCATGCACTTTCCCATTTAGACGAACATTAGTTGATCGCGTTTTTTGACCGTGAAACTTGTACGAGTCATTTTGATCATAAAACTCAAATCCACCAAGTTGACCTAAAAAGTCTAAATGCCACCATGAACGATTGAATTCACCATCAGTGACAGCTGATAAACCAACTTTGACTTGTTCATCAACTAGATTTTTAATTTCATCATGTTGAACTTTTAGTAAATCATCGTACGAAATTTCGCCTTGAGCGTATTGCTCACGCGCTTTTTTCAGGTTTTCTGGACGTAAGTAAGATCCCACTTGATCAAAACGATAATTTAATTTTTTTGTTTCTGTAGCTGTCATGTTTTTCTCCTTAAACATCGGTATTTTAATACCTACACGTAATCTATCAAGCTAAATTAAGGCTAATGCACTATCTAAATCTGCAATCAAATCATCGGCATCCTCTAATCCAACCGAGAAGCGTAACAAACCAGGAGTAATACCGCATTTAGCCAACTCATCAACGTTTAACTCTGCGTGGCTCATTTTTGGCGGGTAACTGATAATTGTTTCCACCGCTCCTAAACTAACCGAAAATACTGGGATATGTAAGGACTCCACTACTTTCTTAGCATTTTCTTGACTGCCCACATCAAAGCTCAACACCGCCCCACCATTTTTAGCTTGTGAAGCATGAATTTCATAACCTTTATGTGTTTTTAACCCTGGGTATAGGACATTTGATACTTTTTCATGTGCCTCTAAATGCTCAGCTATTTTATACGCTGATTCACTTGAATGTGTCATACGAACACCAAGTGTCTTTATACCACGCAACAACAGCCACGTATCAAAAACGCTAAGTGTTGCCCCAACCGCATTTTGAACAAAATAAATTTGGTCTGCTAACTTTTTATCATTAACTACAACAGCACCAGCAAGGATATCAGAATGTCCTGCCAGAAACTTTGTTGCCGAATGAACCACAATATCAACACCTAGATCCAAAGGCTTCTGCAAGAATGGTGATAAGAATGTGTTGTCAGCAATTGTAAACAACTGGTGTTTCTTTGCGATACCAACTACCGCACGAATATCAGTAATGTTCAAAACTGGGTTTGAGGGTGTTTCAATATACAATGCTTTGGTCTCTGGTTTAATAGCTTTCTCGATTGCTGCCAAATCGCTAAAGTCAACAAAGTCGTGTGTGATACCCCAGCGTGGCAAAACATCTTCTAAAACTCGAAATGTGCCACCATAAACATGTTTACTAACAACAATATGATCGCCAGCTGATAAGGTGAATAGCACACTACTAATTGCTGCCATTCCAGTACTAAAAAGGTACCCATAATTTCCATGTTCAAGCTGTGCAACTGCTTTTTCACCCGCATCACGAGTTGGATTTCCAGAGCGAGCGTAGTCATATTCTCCAAATTCATCAAAAGATTTTTGACTAAAGGTTGAACTTAGTTGAATCGGTGTATTAATTGCACCTGACAGTGGATCATTTGTTGTTGCTGCATCAATAATATTTGTCCAATCACTCATCGCTTTGCTCCTTCAACTGCTTGCCTTAAATCTGCCAATAGGTCCTCTTTATCTTCTAACCCGGCACTCACACGCACCAATTGGTTGGTAATACCCAAGTGATCACGCTGCTCTTGACTCATATCGTGATGTGTTTGCACCGCAGGAATCGTAACTAGCGTTTCTGGACCACCCAAGCTTTCCGCAAAAGAACCGATTTGCAGTCCTTTCAAAAAAGCGTCTACATCATGATTGTTTGACAAATAAAAGCTTAACATTCCACCAACACCAGCATATAAGACTTTATCTATACCGGGAATACACGGTAATTTTTTGGCCAAATATTGACCATTTTCATTGTGCCGTTGCATCCGTAGATGCAGTGTTTTCAGACTGCGCAACAATAACCAAGAACTAAATGAATCTAAAACTTGACCACGTGTTGTTAATGATGCTTCTAATTTTTCAGCTAAAACATCACTATTAACAATTACTGCTCCAGCCAAAATATCATTATGTCCACCAAGATACTTTGTGGCGGAATGAACGACAATATCCGCGCCAAGTGTTAACGGCTGTTGAAAAATAGGTGTCAAGAAAGTGTTATCAACAGCAATTAAAATATCAGGATTAATATCTTTAACTTTTGCACTTAACTTCTGAATATCAATCACTTTCATCGTTGGATTAGATGGGGTTTCCAACCAAACAAGTCGCGTAGTTTCGTTAATTAAGCTCGAAATGTCATCCACCCCATTCCAAACATCATAGTTCACACCACTCTGTTCAACAATGGCATCAAAATAGCGATATGTGCCACCATATAGATCATCCGAGGTAACAAAATGGTCACCATTTTTAATCAATGAAGCAAACAAAAGATCAATTGCTGCCATACCAGAGCTGGTAGCAAATGCCTGCACGCCCTGTTCCAAATCCGCTAACTGCTCTTCCAATATTTGACGTGTGGGTGTTTGTAAACGTGCATAGTCAAAGCCAGATGATTCACCCAAATTAGGATGTCGATAGGCTGTTGAAAAATATAGTGGACTAACTACTGCCCCTGTTTTAATGTCATCACTGCCGTTACCGCCCTGTGCTAATAATGTATCAATTTTAACGCTCATAAGTATTTACATTGCGAGGTCCCTAGACCCAGCTTATTCCTCTCTTGATTTAATGTTAGGATTGTTGATTTTGATGCAATCATCTTTTCCACCAACAGTTCCCCCCAATTTACAAAAAATTTTTCAGCATAAGTCTGCCATGTATTAGTTGGTTTATTATTATAAAAATAGTTCTTAGGTTTAATTGTGTTTGGGTCAATTGCTATATCACGAAGATATTCGTTCTCTAAAGTCTCAGTGTCGTATTCGAAATGGCCAGTAATGTAAGTTGAATTTACATGTTCATCCCTCAAAATGAATGCGCCTAAAATATCGTCGCCAGCAACTTTCAAGCGTCGAGCCACACCAAAATTTGGTACCGTAAAATAACGAGATTGCGGCATACTAATGTTCTCCAAATCTTTTAATAATGAATGACGTTTAAAAATTTGGCTAGCTTGAAAGACGCCCGAAATTTTTTCTGACAAGGCTTTAACAGGAAAGTTTCTCTCTGCATAACCAGCGCCATATGTTGCCCAACATGCAAATAGACTTTCAGTTACATGTGTCTTTCGCCATTCTAGTAAATGACGAAATTCATCCCAGTAATCAATTTGTTCAAATTTCATGCGATCCACTGGCGCACCTGTAACGATCATGCCATCGAATTTTTTGTGCCAAATGTCGTTGAGTGTGACATAGCTAGTCATAATTGCATCCGTGTCGTGGCGAATTTTATGCTGACTTGGTACTGCAAATGTTACTCGCACATTCACAGATAAATGACTCAATAATCTCGTGAACTGCTTTTCAGTTTGTAATCGATTGGGCATTAAGTTGACCAAGAGTATATTAATAGTCGGTTCTAATATTTCAAAACGACCGATTACAAAGCTTTCCCGCTTCAACAAACCGTTATTTAATATAACACTCATACGTTCCCTCCAAATTCTTAAGAAATAAAAAACGTCCCGTAGTATCCAAAGACACTACGGGACGTTAATTGACGTGTTACCACCCGGTATTTATGTAAACATTGCCAGCTTACACTTCTCAAAACGTACGCCAAAAACTTTCGTCGAGAACATCTGTGAAAGCTTTGGTTTATACGTTGTCCAGTAACGGGGACGCCCGATTTCAACTTACCGCGTAACACATATGAGTGTCCGCTTGCTCGTATCCGTGAAAAACTCCAAGACCATTTTCCAACTAATTATCTTACCCGCTTTCACCAAACACGAGCTCTCTAACTAAGACTCAAAGATGTACTTATCTTTTCAACGTTTATATTGATTATTACTATAACTTTTAATTTGATATATGTCAATAGTTTTTAATATTTCTCATGGTATTTTCTTATACCTTCTTTCATCTCGGTTTTATATTCAGCATTAGAAACTGCTTTATGGTACAATTCTACTAGAATTTAGTGAGGTGAATAAATTATGTACGAACCAACACATAACTCAAATGAAGCTGTTGAAGAACATATAAACAAGCCAGGTCGGCATGTCATGTTTCTTTCTGCAGATTGGTGCGGCGATTGCAAGGCCATAAAGCCTTTTATTCAAACTATCAAAGATGAAGTTACACAAACTGCTGAATGGTTTGATGCTGATAGAGACGAAAATATTGATGTCGCAACAAAACATAACATGCGTGGTATTCCATCCTTTGTTTTGTTTGAGAATGGACAAGAAGTTTCACGTATCGGACACGGTGAACGCCTAACACCAAAAGAAATTGTAGATTGGTATCATTCAACACTTTAGTTTCAGTGCCAAAAATAGCCCACAAACATCGCAAGAAATTACTAAACTTGTGATGCTTGTAGGCTATTTTTATGTTTCATTAATATACTAGTTACTACTTTTCGGTATTCTTAATAAATGTCTGAACAATATCTGCTGGAATAGCAAATCCCATTCCTTCAACACTCGTACCATCCGTAGAAGAAGCTATTTTTGATGAGTTAATACCAACTACTTCCCCTTTTAGGTTAATCAATGGTCCACCAGAATTACCAGGATTGATAGCAGCATCTGTCTGAATAGCAGTAGTTGCTGAAGAACCCGTTTCTTCAGCCGAAAGTGTACGGCGTGGAGCTGAAACAATACCACTAGTCAAAGAAGTAGCATAATCAGAACCCAAAGGAGAGCCGATAGCTAAGACCTGTTGACCTGACTGCAGTTTTTTGGCATTGCCAAAGGATGCTGATGTTTTGATATCTGTGGTTTTTGCCTTTAACAGAGCCAAGTCTTTACTTGAATCTGTGCCAACGATAGTTGCTTCAATTTTTTTACCGCTAGCGGTAATTAATTGTAATTCATCAGAATCAGCTACCACGTGATTATTAGTAATAATATACGCATAGCCACCAGAAATTTTATAAACAACGCCTGAACCTTCTGACGCCGTCTCTAATTCTGAACTACTTTCTTGTTGATTTTGTTGAAAATAAGAAGACCAACCGCTACTTGATGTTGATGTTTTCTGCAAATTTTGTACTGTAACAACTGCATTTTTAACTTTATTATAGGCAGTTGTTGCCGTATCATTACTTGTATATGCTGTTTTGGCTACTGTTGTTGTACCAACTGAATTCGTTGTTTTTGTTGCATAAGAATGCTGTTGAAACCAGGAATTTGGTTGCAAGCCTGAGTAAACAACAAAACTTGCCACCAATGCTGAAACAATAGCAACCATAATTAAAGAATATTTTTTCATAACTCGCCCTTTCATACGTGCACATTATTGTTTTCATGAAAAATATACAGTACGTTCGTTACTATAATGATAACAATATAAAATAAATCAAACATTAAAGCGGTAAAATAATATTAAACACAGCACCTTGTGGCTGATTATCTGACACTGTTATTTTACCACCATGAGCATGAACTACCCACTCAGCAATAGATAAGCCCAGGCCAGTACCGCCTGTTTGACGATTTCCCGTTTTATCCTCACGATAGAATCTGTCAAAGACATGCTTTTTAGCCTCATCACTAATTCCACGACCAGTGTCTGCAACACTAAGAACAAATTTCTTTTTTTCGATACCTGCTTTTACTGAAACAGTTGCTCCTTCATCTGAATATTTTAAAGCATTATCTAACAACAAAACCAGCAATTGATGAATACGTTTTTTATCGATGTATATTTCTTGAGTAACATCAACATCAAGTGTAACTTTTTTTCCCTCAAATTCTGCCATTTCTTGGTATGGCGTAATGATATCATCCAAAAACTGAGTTACATTTGTTGCTTCTTTTTCAATTTTTGTCATATTGGAACCAGTTTTTGCCAATGTTAACATATTATTAGTCAATGAATTCAAGCGCCGTACTTCAGATAAAGATAAAATAATAGCATTTGATTGATCACGAACTGTTGATTCTGGTTTCGTCAGCATTGTTTCTAGCTTTCCTTGAATAACAGCCATCGGTGTTCTTAACTCATGAGCAGCATTGTTAACAAAATCTTGTTGTTGTTGCCAAGATTTTAGAATTGGTTTCATATTTCTTCTAGAAATCATATATGACACAATTACTGATAAGATACCAAACAGTCCAAAAGACCAAAATAACACTTTTTTAAAGTTATTTAAATTATTAATTGTATCTGTAACGTTAACTGTTACCATCCCATGAACAGCAATTTGATCGTAACCTTTAGCCGCATTTTTCTTGAATTTAAAACCAATAATGCGATAGTAGTTACCATAAAATTTATATGTATTTGGTTTAACGGTCATAGTGGCTTTATCAAATTTGATTGCTTGCTGCAAAGACTTTTGCAACGATGCTTGTCTCGTATCGGCCACATTATTATCAATAATTAATTTACCATTTTTATCAAATAACCAAGTCTCTGTTCTCGTGCTTGAGTTACTATACACAGGTTGCGTGTGTTTAACATCTTTATCAGATGTTGATAGTAGACCGCCACTATCATACATTGAAATCGTCTGGCTAATCGCAAGATCCGCACTGTTAAAGACCGTTCGAGTGTATGATACGAAAATGACACTAGCTAAAATTGAAAATATAACAAAAAAGCTGGCGAGTAACCAGATAAATCCACGTACTTGCTGCTTTTTATTGATTGCGTTCGGCATCCTCTACCTCTAGAATAAACCCTATATTACGTAAGGTCTTAATTAAATTGTTTTGTCCAACAGCTTCTAATTTTCGACGTAAATTATTCAAATAAATATTAACAACGTTAATTGTCGTATCTGAATCAATACCCCATACGCGATCAAAAATTTGATCACGAGTGACAATAATATTTTTGTTTTGTGCAAGATAAGTTAAAATATCAAATTCTTTACCAACCAATTTAACCGGTTGACCATGCACTTGTACACCGCGATTTTCTAGGTTAATCATCACATCCCCAACCGCTAGCGTATTATCCTCAGAATAGACTCCTGAGCGGCGCAAAAGAGCTTTTACACGAACAAGTAATTCCTCTCGATGAAAGGGCTTGGTTAAATAATCATCAGCGCCAACATTGAAACCTTCTATTTTATCATCCAGTGAAGTTTTTGCTGTTAAAATCAAAACTGGTGTTTCAACATCATTTGCACGCAAATTTTTGATCAACTCTAAGCCAGTTTCGCCAGGTAGCATGAGGTCAGAAATAATCAAGTCATATGGCGCTTCTTGCGCCTCAAATTCACCGTCAAGTCCATCTGTAACAGCATTGATATCTGCAAAGTCCTGCAGAAAACCAACAACATTATCTGCTAGATTGACATCATCTTCGATTAATAGTATTTTAATTGCTTTTGACATTTTCATATTCCTATTTACCTGTTTTATTACATTTATTATACAAATCGTAGGTTAAAAATAAGTTAAATATACTGACAACTTCACTTCAACCCCACACTAATTCGCAAAGCATGCGCCACCAGTTGCATTTCATTTGAAGAAGCATTTATATGCGCAATTTTGTCACGTAAGCGGCGCTTATCTATAGTTCGCACTTGCTCTGCTAAAATGACTGAGTCTCTTTTCATGCCGCTCATATGTTCAGGTAATAATACATGCGTCGGCAATTTTGGTTTAGAAATTTGGGACGTTATCGCAGCGACAATAGTTGTAGGTGAATTGGCATTTCCTACATCATTTTGAATGATTAAAACGGGCCGTACACCAGCCTGCTCAGATCCTATTCCTTGCTTTAGATCGGCGTAAAATACGTCACCACGCATAACTGCTTGATGTTCTTCTGTCATAATATTCTCACTTCTATGTACGCGCCGTGAGACGCTTTTTAATAAATTCTAGGCAAACGAGCACCAAAATTTGTTAGTATTTCATGCGGAATCGTCTGAGCATATTCCGCAACTTCTTCTACCGATATTTGATTCTCACCTTCAAAGCCAACCAAAGTCACAGTTTTTCCAACAGGGTATTTCTGCTTTAATGTTATCACAATCTGGTCCATTGTGACACGTCCAATTACATGTTCAATATGTCCATCGACCAAGACTTTCATACCACTCATGCGACGCAGATAGCCATCTGCGTAACCGATAGGCAAAGTAGCTATCCATTGTGGCTTCTTTGCCGTATATGTTGCACCATAACTTACTGACTCGCCAGTTTTTAGTTGATGCACTGAGCCCAACTTTGATTTCAATTGTAGAGCTGGTTTCAAGGGTAAGGGCATCTTTTTTTCAGGGGCACCAGGATTATACCCGTAGAGCACAGAACCAACCCGGATCGTATCCGTATAAATTTCATCATGATGCCAAATCGCAGACCCTGAATTTGCTAAATGCCAGTACTGTTTAGGAATACCAGCTGATTGCACCCATTGGTAAAAACGCTGGACTTGTTCATCATAATAGTTTTGATTATTATCATCAGCTGTGGCAAAATGAGTAAACACACCAGCCAATCGAAACTTTTTAGTACTTTGGATCAGATGATACATGTCTTCAACAGCACTTGCTGAATGAGCACCCATTCGCCCCATACCAGTATCAACAGCTAATTGAACATCTAGCCTCTGCCCGTCTTTGATGTAATTTACTGCCTCATTAAGCCATTCAACTGTTCCAACAGCTGGTGATAAACGATTTTCCACCATAACTTCTGTTTGGGCAACATCTTGGACACCAAGCAGAAAAATATTTATTTTTGCTTGGGGATAATATTTACGCAGTTGAACACCTTCACCGATCGTTGCTACCGCAAAATCATAGACACCCACTTCAAGTAACGCCCCTACAACTTGTTTTGCACCGTGTCCGTAAGCATTGGCTTTAACCACGGCAATCAATCTTTGTGCGCCCGCGTGCTTCATAATTAATTTAGCATTTGTCTGAATTGCCTGTAAATCAATATCTAGCCATGTAGGCCTTAAACATAATATATCATTGTCTGTCATGATAATACTCCTCGTTTAGGAAACAGCTTTATACTCATTTTTTCCAGCAGCGTCAAACGTTCAATAACAACAACCGTGTTCACTTGATCACCACTATGTGTGATGGCCACATAAGTGTGATAGGGGAAGTTTTTCACTTTCATTACAGGTCGACCATTTGGCTCATTTAAAATTTCAATATCTTGCCACTGAACTTTCTCACCGATTCCATAGCCGGTAGCTTTTGAAAAAGCCTCTTTGGCAGAGAAACGTCCGGCAATATATTCGTTTTGGTGCTTACCTTTTCGCTCAGCCGCTGCAGCACATTCTGCTGGCGTTAAAATGAGCGTTATAAAACTCTTCTGACGCTCGACTATTTCTGCGACTCGGCTGATCGCTTCTGTGTCATTTCCAATTCCTATAATCATGGTTCTATTGTAACAAAAGGTCAAGTGTTGACAAAGTTTTTTTGCCTACACTTAACCTTTTTGACCCTTATTATTTAAAGTTTTTAAGATTTGTGTCTGTTGGTATCAAATTTTGCCATTTTTTGGATAGATAATTATCATTGATATGATATGTTGGTTCTTGGTAACCTCGTGCAAAAAAGGGCTTTATTTTCGTATCAGCAGCTACCCAGCCTCGCCATCCCATATGAATGGTGTCCTGCATAAAGTACTTATGTCCACCATCATGAGAAAAGTCAGCAATTTGGTTAAAGCCTTGTGACTTTAACTGTTTTTTTACTTTATCCACACTCTGATAATATCTTTTTGTGCTCAGCCCCGTATACTTTGACCATTTTTTATTAACAGGTTGAATAATGAACAAAACGTCAGTATGCTCTTTTGCAAACTCTTGTAATACAGCCTGAAAGTCAGAATACTCATCAGACTGTCGGTAATCAAAATGACTTTGAGAGTTTTCCAGCTTCTTCAAACTTGGTTTGACTCGCATTCTGAAAAATGAGTTTTTTATGCCAAATTTATTATTACCAGTTTGCTTCTTCGCAACTCTCATCGCTTCCCGCTCTAGCAACGATACGTCATCAGTTTTTGGTAACGACTTTAGTGCTGGCTCAACTTGCTTATCCCAATTATTAGATACTGTAAAATTCGAGAATAGTTGGTCTTCGCGCAATAACATTCTGTTTCGTAACATTAACAAGCTCTGGTCAGTTTCTGACAAAGATTCATTATTTTTAATTTTTGTAATGAGACGAGCATAAAAGCTATTATCACTAATTTGCTTTTGTTCCAATAATCGTTTCGCAATAAATCGATCAGTTGCACTAATTTCCTTAATGTTTCGCAACCAGTTAACGGTCTGTAACGGTGAGTAAAACTGTGAAAATGCCCACTTACTATCACGTTTGGTAAACCACTGTTGCGAAATAATAAATACCGCCTGCTTTTTATGCAAAGCCGGTGTCATTTCTTGCATCCCCAAGTAATGCGAAAGAGATTCTGTTCCAGCCTGACCAAGCAAAAATGGCTGATAATTACGCTTATACTTTGCCGCCAACACCGATGGATGCATTGTGTCCAAACGGAGTAGTTCGCTTGACCCAAAGAAAGGCACATAGTTTGTCTTTGAATTACTGAAGGCCGCCATTTTGACACTTTCGCCTTTAAAAACATTTTTAGAAAATGACACAGACGCTTTTTGAATATCTTTATTTGATAAATAGTTTAATGAAAATGGTGCCAAAAATAGTGCAGTAACCATGACGAATGCCAAGATTACTGGACCAAATATCCACCATAGCCCCCGTTTTTTCAGCATTTTTTTATCCAATCAATGATTCAACTTTAGCAACTACCTTGTTTGGTGTATTCCATTCATCGCGATTAAATTCAGAAACAGGTGCTTGGATATTGAACTTACTTTCTAAATCAAGCAACAATTCCACCGTCGCCATTGAATCTAGCAACCCATTCTCAAAAAAATCATCGTCCATTTGGTCAGAAATATCTTCACCAATAATTGTGTTTAAAATTTCTACTACTTGTTCTTTCAAGTCCATTATTTTTTCCCTCGATTCTAATACTATCATTTATATAATAGCTATTACTATCCATTTATTTCCATTACATTAACGTTGGAACCAGATCTTATCCAACAAACCACTAAATAATAAGAAACTAATCATTACTACGTTGAATGTTATCACAATCGCTAATACATTCGTAAACTTATTATGCGGTACGTGATGTTTTTTCTTATAGCGTAACCACATATCATTAATAACAAGACCAACACCGTGAAACAAACCGTAAGCGATATAGTACCATTTCAATCCGTGCCAAAATCCCATAATCAACATATTAATGATATAAGCCACATTTGAGGTTGTGATTCGACTTTTAAACCACTTTTTCTTCATCATCAGAAACACGAGCCTCATAAAGACAAAGTCACGGAACCAAAATGATAAAGTCATATGCCAACGATTCCAAAATTCTTTTAAGTTTCTGGACAAAAATGGTAAATTAAAGTTCATCGGCACTTCAATTCCCATCACATAACCAGTTGCTACAGCGAACATTGAATATCCTGCAAAGTCAAAAAACAAATTCAAACCGTAAATATACATATACGCTATAATCCACCATGACCACCCGCCTTGAGCATGTGCAGAAACAATCGCCATATGCTCAATATTTGGCATTAATACAGTTCCCAAAGCATGAGACACAATGAATTTATACAAAAAACCAATGAAAAGGTATTTGACAGCTTTGCCAAGCATTTCTAGATACTTATCACGTGTCGGTGCTTTCTCAACATCTTTTGCAAAACGACGGTACCGATCAATAGGACCTGACGAAATTGTTGGCATGAACAGCATGAAGCGCAAGAAAAGCCAAGGCTTAAATTCTTGAATCGAACCATCACGTATTTCCATCACCATACCAACTGAACGGAATGTCAAATACGAAATACCCATGAATCCGAGTAAGGTTGTCACTTGCAACCAATTAGTAACTGGCGCAACCTTAATTAATACTAGTGGCAAGATGACTAAAATAGTTGTGACATAAAACACCCAAGTTTGGTTGTACTTTTTACGATACAAAGTATAGGTCCAAACAAGCAGCCATTGCCAAATCATGTAGATAATTAATGCGATACCTTCATGGTATTTCTCACCATCAAACATCAAGAAAATAAAGACAAGCGAGACCAATACTTCATACCAAGCTAGACGCTTTCCAAAGTATAAACCGATGGCTAGAGGCACTAGTGCCAACAATAAAATAATGAAGTACTGCGGATCTGCATAGGGTTGTAGATTAAGCATTGCCGTTCACCTCAGTAATCAACCCTTTTAAATCAATTTTACCATTCGGTGTCAATGGCATTGACTCACGATATATAAATCGACTCGGCATCATATAAGGCATCATAATGTCTTTCATGTCGTCTTTAATTGCATTTGTTAACAACATAGGTTTAGAAAAATCATTTTCTTTAGGCACTACAATGGCCAATAACTGCTTAACTTTACCATCAGCGTCATAACGTGGCACAGCGACCACTTGTTCTATCCATTGACTTTGTTGTAGTTGTTGCGCAACTTCTTCCAATTCAATTCGGAACCCATGTAATTTGATTTGAAAATCACTACGTCCTTTATAATGCAACAAACCATTTTCATCAATTGTTGCTAAATCACCAGTTTTATACGCCTGTTCACCGTTAAATTTCGTGAAAGCAGCATTTGTTTTTTCAGGGTTGTTCAAATAACCTTTGGAAACTGAAGGGCCTGAAATGATAATTTCACCTTTTTCCCCAAAAGAAACTTCTTGGTCATCGCTATCTTGAATACTAATTACCGTATCTTCCTTTACATAACCAATTGGCATTTTATCGTAGTTTTCGATGATTTCCTTAGTAATGCGTATGCTTGAAACAGCAACTGTGGCTTCCGTCGGTCCATAAGTATTATATATTTTTACCATTGGAAAGCGCGCTAGTAACTTCTCGGCTGTCGTACGTGTTAAAACTTCGCCACAAAACAAAAAGGCCTTCAAATTTGGATTGTTCGCTTGATTAAATTCTGGATCCAGGAGGGCAACATCAGCAAATGATGGCGTCGACACCCATGTAGTTAGATCTAACTTTGGTAAAGTAGCAAATAATAGTTTAAAATCCTCAGCTACTGATTTGGGTAATGCTTTCAAAGTTCCACCGGTAACAATAGTGGGAACCCAGTCCATCACTGATAAATCAAAAGAATATGGTGGCTGTGATAACACATTGCTGCCTTCTTGCCAATCAAACGTGTCGCCAATCATCCAATTAGTAAAACTTAGTAAATTACGATGTGAAATTTGAACGCCCTTTGGACGCCCTGTTGTCCCAGAAGTGAAAATAATATAAAAATTATCATCGTCTTGAACAGAATGTGTCAATTCATAAGGTACATTCGTAGAAAATATACGATCAAGATGTTCTTTATCAATTATTGAAATATCTGAAATTGATGTTGGTAACTCATCAATGGCTAAGATCACTGCAGGCTTAGCAATTTCAATAATATCTGTCAATCTTTCCTCTGCTGAATTAACATCAACCGGAATATAGGCATGGCCTGATTTAGCACTGCCTAAGAAACTTGCGATCATTTCAAATTGCTGCCCACCATATACCATAACTGGCGCTTTTTTAGGCAAATTTAGTTCATCTAAAGCATGAGCTAAACTGTCAGATGCTTTTTTCAGCTGTTCATAAGTATGTTTTTCTCCCAATTCATCATACGCAACTTTTTTAGGCTGCGTTGTCGCGATGAGATCAACCTGTTTTAACACATTATCAATCATGTGTGCTCCCCCATTTAAAATTCATTGTAAAGAAAATGTCCTTCCCCAACGCCAGAATAGCCGTATAAGTACAAAAGTGATAGAATGATTAAGAAATAAAAAACAGTACGTCCAACAAAATTAACAACTGGATGTTGGAAAAAATGCTTTAACATTCGCAGTAACCCCCGTATAAATTGTCTATTTAAAATTTATTAAATTTAACTTTAAATTATCGTCAATAATATAATGAATTTTATTATAACATATATATTTCAGAATGTTAAACTTATATATCAAAGAACGGAACGATAGATTACTTATGATTAAAAAATGTTTCTCGCTTATTGTTAAACTAGACAATATCGTATTAAAGAACCATATTTTCCAAGCAATATTCTCAGCGATGCGCCAAACACTTCCCGTTTTGGCGATCGACGTTTACTAACGTCTGCTGTTCATATTATTTTTAGCACCAAATGCTTTATTTTCTGTCATTTTTAACATCAATTTAAAAATAACAGGTTTGCAGATAATTCTTTCTATTTTGGATGTCGTTATACTCATGATTTTTGCCGCTGCCTTAACAAATAATTACTTGATTTACCGCGGCATAAAAAATAACATATTACCAATATTAACCAATTTTTTGGCCACCTACCTCCTTTTCACTGTCAATACACAAAATTTTTCACATAATGTTTCACAATATTTAGTGGTCACCGTATTAACTTTGCTCAGTAGTGAAGCCTACTATCAATACCAAAGACTCTTTCGTAAAAACCTACAACCCTATTCGGCAAGATTTTTGATTTGGTCCGCTTTTATCCTTACCCTCTATTTTTTGGTTCAACCGTATGTTCAACAAACTACGTTACAGTTACTAATCAGTAACATTTTGTCATCTAATTTCTTCACAACATTCGTTGGTCTTCTATTAGTAGGAGCTTGTGCACCAGTTCTGTATTGGTTAGGCATTGCATTGCCAAACGAGCTGACTTCTAATCAAACAACAATTAATGCTGTCGTCAAAAATTTAGATGTTATTTTGAAAAATACTCACGCGACATTGCCATACCCTGAAAATCTCTATAGTGTGTATGGTACGTTTTCATTACTTGGCGGCATTGGCAATACACTAGCAATTAGTTTTTTGCTTTTATTTATGTCGTCAAAAAGAAAGCAAAATTTAGGACTGTTATCTATATTTCCTAGCTTATTCAATAATAATCAGTTGCTTTATTTTGGATTACCACTATTCTTAAGACCTCTGATGTTGGTTCCTATGATTTTGTCTAGCATAGCTGGCACCTTGGTTGGCTATGTAGCGATTGCCACACATTTGATAAAACCGGCTGTCTTAGTGATACCAAACAATGCTCCTAATTTATTAACTGCATTCTTAGGGAGCGGTAAATTGTCTTCCTTAATTGTGGTAGCAATAGTCTTTGGATTGACAATATTGATTTACAAGCCATTTATCGAACTTGATAATGCTGAGGTACAAAATGAGAAATAAACTAATTATCTTATTCAGTTTCATATTATTAATAATAATTGGCATTTTTAGTCATAGTTGGGTTGTCCACACTCGTACCACACAATCGCAGATACAAACATCACATATGTCACCAATTATTCTAATTCCTGGTTCAAGTGCCTCAGTCAATCGATTTGATAGTCTATTAACTAAGCTCAACACTAAGAGCCAGCGACACGATGTTTTAAAAGTTTTGGTCACTAAAGATGGTAAATTGGTATATAGTGGCAAAATTCGATCTAGTGATGAGCAACCATTTATTGTCGTTGGTTTTCAAAATAATGCTGATGGTTACGACAATATTAAAAAGCAGGCTAAATGGCTAAATACTGCTCTTATTGATTTGCAAGATCGTTACCATTTCCATAATTTCCAAGGAATTGGTCACTCAAACGGTGGACTCATTTGGACTAGATATTTAGAAAACTACTACAGTTCTGATAGTTTCAATATGGCAACTCTAATGACGCTAGGTACCCCCTTCAACTTCTCCGAATCCTCATCACAACGCCGCACAGTCATGTTAAAAGACTTTATTGAAAAAAGCACCAAATTACCCTCTAATTTGATTATGTATTCGATAGCTGGTACAGAAGATTATACAGATGACGGTATAGTTCCAGTTCAAAGTGTTTTAGCCGGAAAGTATATTTTCCAAAAGCATGTCAAATCCTATACTCAAATTACTGTTTCTGGTGATGATGCGCAACATTCAAGTCTTCCAGAAAATACAGAAGTTGTGAAATTAATACAAGAACATATACTTAAGGACAACATTAATAATAACTTTCGAAAACCACAATAAAAGCAGCCCATCTGGGCTGCTTTTATTTTATAGCAATTTCTTGTATGATCTTTTTTAAACGATATTGCATTTGCTCAAATCGTCTTTTTTCACTATCTTCAATATCATATTTAAGTGCCCCTATGATTTGTAATAATGCTTCTTTGAACGCAACGGATTCAGCCATATTTATTTTTGAAAGTGATTCACGCAATGAAAAAATATGCTCTGGATTATATGTGTCAGTTCCTATATTAATACTAGTTAAATCGTCATCCATAGCCAGCATTTTATGATTAAATTGCGCTTTTTCAGTGTAGTGATGACGAATTAAATCAGTAGCCCTATTTGATAAAGCCGTAATAAAATAAGTCGAAAATTTAGCACGTGGTCGGCTACAATCATACTTTTGTACACACTTCATTAGGATTTCTAATCCCTCTGAATACCAATCATCCTGTTTCATTCGACCGCTAATTTTTCGCGAATGCACATCAAATATAGCTGCTTTCAAATGTTTAATCAATACATTATACGCAAATTCGTGTCCCCTTTGCGCCGCGATAACTGCTCCAATTAATCTATCTCTCCCCAATTATATACTCCCGCCATATTAGTAGTTTAATCAACTACTTATAACGGATTTCGTGAATTATATCCTTGATAAATCAACAAACTAGCAGCGACACTAGCATTCAAACTCTGAACATGCCCTACCATTGGAATCGTAACCATACCATCAACTTTTTTCTTTAATAATGGCGAAATGCCTCTTCCTTCATTACCAATAATTAACGCTACCGCACCGTTTGCATCCCAACGGCGGTAATCATCACCTGCCATGTCTGTTCCAAAAACCCAAACATTACGCTTTTTAAGCTCTTCCACTACATTCACTAAGTTCGTCACTCGAGCAACAGGAACATGTTCAATGGCTCCGGTAGATGTCTTAGCAACGGTTGCCGTCAGTTGAACTGCCCGACGTTTTGGAATAATAATACCGTGAACTCCAGCTGCATCAGCAGTACGCAAAATAGACCCTAAGTTGTGTGGATCTTCAATGCCGTCTAAAATGACAAAAAATGGTGCTTCGCCTTTCTTGTCAGCCTGATCAAATAAATCATCAATTGACGCGTACTCAAAGGCCGCCACACTTAGAACAACACCCTGATGATTACCACCATCGGTTAGTTCATCTAGTTTTGACTTTGGTGCCTGCTGAATAACCAACTTTTTCTTCTTGGCCAATTGCGTAATTTCGTTACGAATTTTGTCTTGTAACCCTGTTTGTAGCCAAACCTTATTGATTTCTTGCGTGCTTCTTAATGATTCAACACTGGCATGATGCCCGTAAACGAATTCTGTTGATTCTGTTGGTTTCATTTGTTTGTACTCCCTGTCTCCACCTGTTCAAAAATCCATGTCATTAGTTCTAAAATGCGTTCATGTTGTTCGGACATATATAAATAACCAAATAATGCCTCAACACCCGTTGAAATTCGATACGTAATGACATCAGTATTTTTTGCTTTTGTATGTGACTTAGCATTGCGACCACGTTTAAAATAATCTAATTCATCGTCGGTTAGGATATTGGTTACCATCATTTGCTCAAATAACGCAGCGTGCGCTTTCGCGGAAACATAATGTTTACTACGTCTTTGTAGTTCATTTACTTTTGTTAAGCCTAAAGACAATAAGTGCCGTCGTACTTCTAGTTCATAGATTGCATCGCCAATATAAGCCAGCGATAATCCGTTCATTTGTCTGTAATTTAAATTATGCATAATTCAATTATACGCAATTATGTTGACTTGCGTACAAATTTCAATAAATGTTCTGCAGAACTATTTAAGTTTACCTATTTTTACTGAATATGAGAAGCTCTTTGGCATAAATGGTATCATTTTTGGCATAATAAGCACATTTATTTTAAAAACATCTTTTTTTATAATTAAAAAAACACTTATCATATATGATAAGTGTTTTTAAATACTATGTTTTTAGTTGTCAAATGTTTTTGCAACATCGTCTAACTTAGGAATATCTGAAGCTTCTTCGCTTTCAGACTCAGGTTGGGCGATAACATCACCGACAACTTTACTCTTGATCTTACGATATTCAGCCATACCAGTTCCGGCAGGAATAATCTTACCAATAATAACGTTCTCTTTCAAACCAACAAGTGGATCGTTTTTGCCACGAATAGCAGCATCTGTCAAAACACGTGTTGTTTCTTGGAATGATGCGGCAGATAGGAATGAATTCGTCTCAAGCGCAGCCTTAGTAATTCCCAGCAGAACTGGACGAGCAGTCGCTGGTACTAAGCCTTCAAACAAAGCTGGTTCGTTAGCGCGCTTGAAATCAGCGATATCCATTAATGTTCCTGGCAACAAGTCTGTTTGACCTGGATCCATGACACGGATTTTACGTAACATTTGACGAATCATTACTTCAATATGTTTGTCAGAAACTTCAATACCTTGCAAACGGTAAACCTTTTGAATTTCTGTTAACATATATGACTCTGTTGTCAAAGTGTCTGTAACAGCTAACAACTCTTTAGGATCAATTGGTCCTTCGTTGATAGCCTCACCACGCTTAATTTCGTCACCTTCACCAAAACGCATACGTGTTGTCAAAGGTAATGTATAAGTTCTTGTATCAGTTTCACCTTCAATTGTAACTGACTTTGTACGGTCTGCAGGATTTTCTTCAATTACGGTAATTGTGCCCGTAACTTCAGAAATTTCTGCACGTCCCTTAGGAATACGCGCCTCAACAATTTCTTGAACACGAGGCAAACCTTGCGTAATATCATTACCGCCGGCAACTCCACCCGTGTGGAAGTTACGCATAGTCAATTGTGTACCTGGCTCACCGATTGATTGTGCAGCAACAGTTCCAACAGCTTCACCAACTTCAACTTCTTCACCAGATGCTAAGTTCCGACCGTAGTCAAGCACTGAAACACCGTGTTCCGTTGTTGATGTAAAGACTGAACGAATAGTTACTTCTTTAATACCAGCATTCACAATCTTCTTAGCAACATCTTCATCAATCATTTCATTACGTGAAACAATCTTTTCACCAGTTTCTGGATCAAACACTGACTTCATCGCATATCGTCCCAAAATACGATCGTAAAGTGGTTCAACAACTGATGTACCATCCATGATTGCTTTAACTGCAACACCACGATCAGAATCATTGTCGAATTCACGAACAATAACATCTTGCGCAACATCGACTAGTCGACGTGTCAAGTATCCTGAGTTAGCCGTCTTCAAGGCCGTATCTGACATTCCCTTTCGGGCACCGTGAGTAGAAATAAACATTTCCATCACTGTCAAACCTTCACGGAAGTTAGCTGTAACTGGCAATTCAATAATTTTACCACCAGGTCCGGCCATCAGACCACGCATACCAGCTAATTGAACGAAGTTTGAAATGTTACCACGAGCTCCTGAATCTTGCATCATGAAAATAGGGTTTGTTGGCTCAAATGATTCAATCAACTTGTCTTGAATAATATCTTTTGCCTTCGTCCAGATTTCGGTTACACGTTGGTAACGTTCTGCATCTGTTATCAATCCACGACGGAATTGTTTTGTTACTGTAGCAACTTGACTATGAGCATCCTCAAGAATAGCAGGCTTTTCTTTCAAATCAGTAACGTCTGTCATGGCAACTGTCAACCCTGATTCCGTAGACTTTTCATAACCCAAGTCCTTCATACGATCCAATAACAATGAAGTTTCTGTTACCTTATATCGCTTATAAACTTCAGCGATGATATCCGACAAGAATCCCTTTTTGAACGAGTTAACAACTGGTGTATCTGCCAAATAATCATGTATATTTTCACCAGCATCAATAAAGAAACTATCATCAACTCGCTTAAAGTTATCTTCTGATGGTTCGTTGATATATGGGAAATCTGAAGGCAAAATTTCATTAAAGAACAATTTACCTACCGAAGTGATCATAATCTTTGAACGTTGCTCATCAGTAAATGGCTTTTCAGTTGGGAATGAAGAAGTCTGAATACCAACTCTTGTATGATAATGAACAACCTTGCTTGCAAAAGCAATTCGTGCTTCATCCACGCTTGAGAAGATCATTCCTTCGCCTTCACGACCGGCTTCTTCAGTAGTCAAATAGTAGTTTCCAATAACCATATCTTGTGATGGCGCAACAATTGGCTTCCCATCTTTAGGTGCCAAGATATGTCCAGCAGCAAGCATCAACAAACGTGCTTCAGCTTGTGCTTCATCAGATAATGGAACGTGGATGGCCATCTGGTCACCGTCAAAATCGGCGTTATATGCTTCAGTAACCAATGGGTGCAAACGCATTGCTTTACCTGAAACTAACACTGGCTCAAACGCTTGGATCCCCAGACGGTGCAAGGTAGGTGCTCGGTTCAAAAGAACAGGGTGCTCCTTAATAACGTCTTCCAAAACATCCATCACGTCGCCGTCAGCTTTATCAATCTTACGTTTAGCAGACTTGACATTGCCAGCCAACTTACGTGTTGTTAATTCTTTCATGATAAATGGACGGAATAGTTCAATAGCCATTGGTACAGGCAATCCCATTTGGTTCATTTTCAAGAAAGGTCCAACATCAATAACCGAACGACCAGAATAATCAACACGCTTACCAAGTAAGTTCTGACGGAAACGGCCTTGCTTCCCCTTCAACATGTGTGAAAGTGATTTCAATGGACGATTACCTGGACCAGCAACTGGACGACCACGACGACCATTATCAATCAAAGCATCAACAGCTTCTTGTAGCATACGCTTTTCGTTCTGCACGATGATACCTGGCGCATTCAAATCAAGCAGACGCTTCAAACGGTTATTACGGTTGATAACACGACGATACAAATCATTCAAATCAGATGTGGCAAAACGACCACCTTCTAGTTGAACCATTGGACGTAAATCAGGAGGGATAACTGGAATAACTTCCATTACCATCCATTCCGGCTTGTTGTCTGACTGAAGGAAAGCTTCAATAATATCTAGACGACGTACCGCACGTACTCGTTTTTGTCCTGTTGCTTCTTGCAATTCGCGCTTTAATTCATCAGCTTCTGTAGCTAAATCAACGTTTGCAAGTAATTCTTTAATTGCTTCTGCACCCATGCCAGCCTTAAAGCCAGCACCATATTCTTTTTTCAGTTGACGGTACTCACGTTCCGTCATCATTTGCTTCTTTTCAACAGGTGCATCACCTGGTTCAATAACAACATAAGAAGCAAAATAGATAATTTCTTCAAGTGAACGTGGGGACATGTCTAAAACAAGTCCCATACGTGAAGGAATTCCCTTGAAATACCAAATATGTGTAACAGGAGCAGCTAATTCGATGTGACCCATACGTTCACGACGAACTTTTGATGATGTTACTTCAACACCACAGCGGTCACAAACAATACCCTTATATCGGATTCGCTTGTATTTACCACAGGCGCATTCATAGTCTTTTGTAGGTCCGAAAATACGTTCATCGAACAAACCATCTTTTTCTGGCTTAAGTGTTCGATAGTTAATCGTTTCTGGCTTCTTTACTTCACCATAAGACCATGAACGAATCTTATCAGGAGAAGCCAAAGCGATTTGCATACTTTCGAATTTGTTAACATCGATTGCCATCTATTTGCTGTTACCTTTCTAAATTATTTTTCTTCGAATGTTTGACTTTGTTCTTCAACCTTAGAGAAGGCTGCAGTAACTTCTTCATCATCTTTGTTTAACAGATCAGGATTTGTACGGGCTAACTTTTCAAGTGCATCGACAGGCAAAATTGAATCATCTTCATCCATTTGACGTAATTCAACTTCATCACCTGCACCATCCAATACTTGCATATCCAATCCAAGAGCTTGTAATTCCTTGACCAAGACACGGAAGGACTCAGGAACACCAGGACGTGGAATTGGTTCACCCTTGATAATTGATTCATAAACCTTAACACGACCAGCAACATCATCTGACTTATAAGTCAGAATTTCTTGCAAGGTATAAGCGGCACCATAAGCTTCCAAGGCCCATACTTCCATTTCACCGAAACGCTGTCCACCGAATTGTGCTTTACCACCCAAAGGCTGTTGCGTAACAAGTGAGTAAGGGCCGATTGAACGTGCGTGAATCTTATCATCAACCATGTGCGCTAGTTTCATATAATGCATGACACCAACACCGACACGCTTATCGAAAGCTTCACCTGTACGGCCATCATATACAACTGACTTACCATCTTGAGGTAATCCAGCTTCACGCAAAGCCATTTCAATTTCATCATCACTTGCACCATCAAAAACAGGTGAAGCAACATGAATACCAAGTTTCTTGGCAGCAAATCCTAAGTGTAACTCAAGTACTTGCCCAATATTCATACGTGATGGCACACCCATGGGTGACAATAGAATGTCAATAGGTGTTCCATCAGGCATATATGGCATATCTTCTTCTGGCACAACAACAGAAACAGTTCCCTTGTTTCCATGACGACCAGCCATCTTATCACCGACTTGAATTTTACGCTTTTGCGCAATGTAAACACGAACCATCATGTTGACACCAGGTGCTAATTCATCACCATTTTCAGGTGTATAAATACGAACGTTTTGAACGACACCGCCACCACCATGAGGAACACGTAATGATGTATCACGTACTTCACGCGCTTTTTCACCAAAAATAGCATGTAACAAACGTTCTTCAGCAGAAAGTTCAGTAACACCCTTAGGTGTTACCTTACCAACTAAAATGTCACCATCATGAACTTCAGCACCGACACGAATAATACCGTCCGCATCCAAATCCTTCAACTGATCTTCACCAGTATTAGGAATTTCACGGGTCATTTCTTCCGGTCCAAGTTTTGTGTCTCGTGCTTCTGAATCGTATTCTTCGATGTGAATTGAAGTATAAACATCTTCACGAACCAAACGTTCATTTAAGACAATGGCATCTTCGAAGTTATATCCTTGCCAAGTCATGAAAGCAATTAATGGATTTTGCCCCAAGGCTAATTCGCCTTGTTCCATTGAAGGGCCGTCCGCCAAAACTTCATCAGCTTCAATGTGCTCACCAACATGTACGATTGGCTTTTGGTTATAGTTTTTACCCCCGTTTGAACGGCGGAACTTCATTAATTCGTAAGTGTCTAGTTGACCATCTTCACGGCGAACCCGGATTTGGCGACCGTCCACATACTCAACTTCACCAGATGCGCGTGCAATCATCGCAACACCAGAATCGTGAGCTGCTTTATACTCAATTCCTGTTCCTACTAATGGTGAATGTGGATCAAGCAAAGGCACTGCCTGACGTTGCATGTTGGCACCCATCAAAGCGCGGTTGGAATCATCGTTTTCCAAGAACGGAATAGCAGCTGTTCCAACAGAAACAACTTGCTTTGGCGAAACGTCCATGTAGTCAATGCGATCAATGGGTGTTTCAATGTTTTCTTCACCAAAACGAGCCATAACCGTGCTGTGCACAAAGCTACCATCTTCATTCAATGGTGAGTTGGCTTGAGCAACAATATAGTTATCTTCTTCATCGGCTGTCAAATAATCAATTTTATCTGTAACCTTATGAGTTGTCCAATCAACACGGCGGTATGGTGTTTCGACGAAACCATATTTATTAATGCGACCATAAGTGGCCAACGAGTTAATCAACCCAATGTTAGGACCTTCTGGCGTTTCAATGGGGTCAATACGACCATAGTGTGTATAATGAACATCTCGAACTTCAACACCAGCGCGATCACGAGTCAAACCACCAGGTCCAAGAGCTGACAGACGACGCTTGTGGTTCATTTCACCCAAAGGATTAGTCTGATCCATAAACTGTGACAACTGTGATGATCCGAAGAATTCTTTAACAGCAGCGACAACAGGTCGAATATTAATCAATTGTTGTGGTGTAACCGTGTTGGCATCTTGAATTGACATGCGCTCGCGAACGACACGCTCCATACGTGTCAATCCAATACGGAATTGATTTTGCAACAATTCACCAACGGAACGGATACGACGGTTACCCAGGTGGTCAATATCATCAACATGGCCAACACCTTCTTGCAAGTTCAAGAAGTAGTTCATCCCTGCCAAGATATCAGCTGGACGTACTGTACGATCATCTTCATCAATGTGCCCATTCCCAATCAACAATAATGTCTTCTCTGGGTTTTCGGGAGATTCGATTTTGATTTTTTGAAGGGTTACAGGTTCTTCAAGAACAGCATCACCTGATGGAGTATATGTTGTTGTCTTAAAGTCTTCACGATCCAAATATGGTGTTAATTTAGAGATAACTTCCTTATCAACTAACGTACCTTTTTCAGCAAGAATTTCACCAGAATCAGGGTCAGCCAATGTTTCCGCTAAGGTTTGGTTTAACAAACGTGTCTTAAGTGCCAGTTTTTTATTAATCTTATAACGGCCAACAGACGCTAAATCATAACGCTTTGGATCAAAGAAACGAGCAACTAATAGTGCACGCGACGAATCAGCTGTCTTTGGTTCACCTGGACGCAAACGTTCGTATACGTCCTTCAATGCTTCTTC